>NZ_JBJDRJ010000005.1:0-157009 GCF_044987415.1 Microbacterium sp. ZW T5_45
GCCATCAAGCCCTGGGCTACGCCACTCCAGCCGAAGCGATGGCCCATCTGACACGGACCACCGCCGCCAAAGCGGCCTAACCAGAACGGAAATGAGAACAACACTCCACGACACGCGGGCCGCCCTACACAGCGTCCATCTCACGCGAATGTGTCGGTCTCAGGAGGAAACGCGCCCGAGATCCACGTAGCATCGGCCCATGCGTCGACCGTTCATGAACTCACCGGAGCAACTCGCGTCACTCGACGGACAGCAGTATCTCGTCCTGCGCGCGACCGGACCTGTCGCCGAGGAGTACGACCGCACGCAAGCGGCGCTCCTGACGGGTTCCGCCGCGGGTCTGCCGCATCCGCACACCGGCCATGTCACGCTCCGCGGGTTCTTCGAACCCGAACGCCGACCGGCTCTCCTCGCAGAGATCCGGTCCTGGGCCGCCGTCCAGCCCGCGATCGACGTCGAGGTCGAGGCCGTGGACACGTTCCCCGCGCCCTGGCAGATCGTCATCCACCGCCTCACCCGCACGTCCTCGCTCGTCGCGGCGTACTCCTCCCTGACGCGCGCCCTGGACACGACCGATTTCCGTCGACTCGGCGAGCTGAGCGTCGACGAGTGGACGTTCCACATGTCGCTCGTCTACGCGAAGACCCTCGACCCCGACGCCTGGGCCGCCCTCGAGCTCGCCGTTCAGCATCCTGTCGCTCCCCGCCCACGGATCGTCGCCGACGAGCTCGAGTTCGTCTGGTACGAGGCCGGAGTGGAGCACTCCGAGGTCATCCCTTTCGCCGGGTGACGCAGGGGTGACGCGGCCGCGTACTCGCGGCACCGCCGCCGCGACGGCATCGGGACCGGTAACGCGAAGGCGCCTCCCCGGAGGAAGGCGCCTGTCGAGAACCGCGTCGGTCAGCTGAGACCCGAGTACGCGTGCAGTCCCTTGAAGAACACGTTCACGACCGTGAAGTTGAACATCACCGCGGCGAAGCCCGTGATCGACAACCACGCCGACGGGCTGCCGCGCCAGCCGCGGGTCGCACGGGCGTGGATGTAGCCGGCGTAGAGCACCCAGATCACGAAGGTCCAGGTCTCCTTGACGTCGAAGCCCCAGTACCGGCCCCAGGCATCCTGCGCCCAGATTGCGCCGGCGATGAGCGTGAACGTCCACAGGATGAAGCCGATGATCGTGAAGCGGTAGGCGAGGCTCTCGAGGCGCTCCGCATCGGGCACGGTGCGCAGGAATCCGGGCCCGGTCTTCGCCGAGCCCTCACGGGTCAGACGTTCGCGGCGGGCCTGCATGAGCTGCAGCACCGACAGCGCGAATGCGAGGGCGAACAGCGCCGTCCCGAGCGAGGCCACGAATACGTGGATGACGAGCCAGATGCTCTTGAGCGGGTCCATCAGCGGCGTGACCTCGACGAAGAAGTTCGTCGAGGACAGGCCGAGCAGCACGACAACCAGACCCGTGATGAACGTGCCGAGGTAACGCAGTTCGAGCCGCGTCAGCACCGCGAGGAAGACCGCGACGATGAGCAGCGTGCCGATCATCGCGAACTCGTAGAGGTTCGCCCACGGTACGCGGCCGGCCGCGATTCCCCGGGTGAGAACGGCCCCCAGGTGGAAGAGCCAGGCGAGCACCATCAGCGAGGTGCCGATGCGCGCCATCACGAAACGCGGCTTCGCCGGCTCGACGACATCGCCGCTCGGGGTCACGGTCGCTGAGCCGCCACCCGCAGCGACCAGCTCGCGCTCACGGACCGTCTTCGCATCGGCGGAGACCTGCGACCGGCGGGCGAGGTCGAACGCGAACGCCACGAACGATGCGGCGTAGATCGCGATGGCGGTCCACAGCAGGACCGGCGAGATCACAGTGAGCTCGAACATGCTGTCAGTCTACTTTCGGTGTGTCGGATGCCGGGGGCTCGGTCTCGCGCTCCGTCGAGGCGTCATCGTCGGGGTCGGCAGCCGGATCCGGCTCCGGCTCCGGGCCGGTGTCCGGAAGGGCGGCCGTCACCCCTGCCGCGTCCAACAGGCGGGCATGCCCCTTCACGAGATCGTCGACGGCCGCAGCGAGGGTCGGGTCCTCGCCCCGCGCGAGACCCGCGTACTCGAGCGAGACGCCGGTGGCGGTCGGCGTGGCCTTGACCCACACCCGGCGGCGCGGGATGAAGAGCGCGAGCATGAGTCCGCCGAGGGCGAGCAGCGCGAACACCAGCACCCACACCGACGAGGCGTCGTGGTGGATCTGCATCGATGCGAACCGCTTCACGGACTGGCTGAGATCGGTCGCGCCCTCGGGCGACTCGTCCTCGAAGGTGACGGTGCCGAGGCCGTTCGGCAGGTCGGCGGTCTCGCCCGGCGCGAGTTCGATCGACTCGACGTCGGTGTCGCGTCCGGTGAGCTTGGTGAGGTCGGTCGTGTCGAGCACGTACACGGAACGGGGCGTGCCGTCGTTGATGCCCAGATCACCCGAGTAGACGTCGAGCGTGAGCGTCGGGTTCGTCAGATCGGGGTATCCGGAGAAGAACGCTCCGGTGTCGAGCACACCCGTCGTGGGGTAGAAGAACCCGAGCAGCCCGAGCTGCTCCGGCATCCCGTCGGTGACCTTCACCACGCCCAGCGAGGTCATGTTCGTGTCCTGCGGCAGGAACGGCACACTGTTGGTGAACACGACGTCGCCGGCGGCGTTGCGCACGGTGATGGTCGGCGCGTAGCCGTTGCCGAGCAGGTAGACCTTGTCACCCGCCACGTCGAGCGGGGCGTTGACCCTGGCCGAGCCCGTGCGCTCCTCGCCGTTCTGCTTGACGGTGACGTTGGCCGAGAAGTCGCCGGCCTGACCCGATCCCGGCTCGCCGAACGGCGTGTAGCTGACGTCGAAGGTGTCGAGGGTCATCGAGTACGGGGTGAGCGCGCCGTCGCCGACGAACCGGCCGCGGTTCATCGAGTCGTAGTCGAGCAGGGTGTTCGCGAAGGTCTCGCCCTCGACAAGCACGCGCTGTCCGGTGTACGCGAAACCACCGCCCACCCCGACGGTGATGAGCACGCCGACGAGCGCGATGTGGAACACCAGGTTTCCGGTCTCACGCCAGTAGCCGCGCTCCGCCGACACCGACGACGTCTTTCCGACGTCGTAGCGCTCGACGCGGTAGCCGAGGGCTTTGAGCTGCTTCTGCGCGATGTCGATGGACGCGGATGCTTCGGCCGATGCATCCGTGCTCGTACGCTCGACGGCGCGGAAGTCGGCGAGTCGCTTCAACCGAGCCGGAGTGCGGGGCGGCCGTGCCTGCAGAGCCTTGTAGTGGTGCTTGATACGGGGGATGACGCAGCCCACCAGCGAGGTGAACAGCAGCAGGTAGACCGCCGAGAACCACGGCGACAGGTAGACGTCGAAGAGCTTGAGGCCGTCGAGGATCGGGAACAGATCCGGATTGTCGCGCTCCCACTGGGTGACGCCGTTGGGGTCGGCCATCCGCTGCGGGAAGATCGATCCCGGGATGGCCGCGATCGCCAGCACGAGCAGCAGGATCAGCGCGGTGCGCATCGAGGTGAGCTGGCGCCAGCCCCACCTCAGCCAGCCGACGACGCCGAGCCGGGGCTGGGTGATCGAGTCGTCGCCGTCGATGTGGTCGGACGGCCGCAGGGGGTCGGTGGATTCGCTGCTCACAGCATCCTTGTTCTTCGGGGTCTTCGGGGTCTTCGGGGTCTTCTGGTCAGAGCGGGACATTGAAGCTGCTCATCACCGCCGTCAGTCGGGACATGATGTCGGTCCACAGCCCCGTCACCATCAGCACGCCGAGCAGGATCAGCAGCACGCCGCCGATCACGTTGATGGTGCGGATGTGACGACGGAGGAATCCGATGGCCTTGGCCGCCCAGCCGAAACCGAGGGCGACGAGGAGGAACGGGATGCCGAGACCGAGCGAGTACGCCAGGCCCAGGAAGCCGGCCCGTACCGGATCACCGGCGTTGAAAGACAGCGCGAAGATCGCGGCGAGCGTCGGCCCCATGCACGGCGCCCATCCGATGCCCAGCGCGATGCCGAGGAGCGGGGCGCCGATGACGCCGTACTTCGAGTCCACGTGGAAACGGAGCTCACGCTGCGCGAAGCCGAACAGCCCGAGGAACACCAGACCCATGAGGATGATGACGGCACCGAGGATGCGCGTGACCAGGTCGCCCCAACGGATGAGGAACACGTTCGCGACGCCGCCGAGAGAGGTGATCGCGACGAAGACGATGCTGAAGCCGAGGATGAACAGCAGCACCCCGAGCACGAGGCGACCGCGGCCCGGCTGCACCGACGACGCGGCGCTCCGCGGCGACACGGCTCCCCCGAGGAAGCCGAGGTAGCCGGGGACGAGCGGCAGCACGCACGGCGAGAGGAAGGAGATGAGTCCGGCGAGCATCGCGACGGGGACGGCCAGCCAGAGCGTGCCGGAGTTGATGATGATCTCGGGGCTCATGGAGCACCCGCAGGGCTCACGAGTCCTCCGCCAGAGCGTCCTTGACGAGCGTCGACAGGATGGAGGCGCCGTCGATCGGACCGATGATCTTCGCGGCGACCCGTCCCTGCTTGTCGAGCACGAGAGTCGTGGGCGTCGCCTGGATCGTGGTCTCCTCGGCGAACGCGAGCTTCGCCTCCGCTGTGTCCACGTCGATCAGGCTCGGGTACGTGATGCTGAACTCGTCGGAGAACGCCTTGGCGGTGTCGGCCTGGTCGCGGGTGTTGATACCTATGAACGACACGCCCTGCCCCTCGAAGTCCTGCCAGACGCTCTCGAGCGCGTCGGCCTCGAGGCGGCACGGCGCGCAGCCCGCGTACCAGAAGTTCACGACCGCGACCTGGCCTGCGATGTCGGCGCTGTCGAAGCGCTCGCCGTCTTCCGTCACTCCGCCGAACTCGACCGGTTCCTCACGCTCGGAGACCGGGATCTCGACGATCGCGCCGTCGGCGGCCACGTAGCCGGTGTTCTCGCCGCTGAGGAACGAGTCGCTGACCGCGTCGTCGGGCGCGCACGCGGTCAGGGAGACGGCTGTCACTGCGGCGAGCGCGACTCCGACCGCACCACGGATGAGGCGGATGCGGGAGCGGCGGCCGCTGCGGATCGGACGGATCGTCGAAGCGAGAGGCACGATTCCCAGTTTACGCAAGGGTTCCTATGCGTGGGCCGGATGGGCTGGGCACCCGGCATCCCGCGATCGAGGCCGCCGGGAACCCGGGTCCGTCCGTTCAGAAACGGGCCAGCAGGTCGTCCACTCCCACCCGGAAGCGCGGGCACGATGCGATGTCATGCGCCCGGCACCGCATCGCATGCTCGGTCATCTCGCGCGAGCGCCGCATCTCCTCTATGCGCCGGTCGATGTCGTCGAGGTGCTGCTGCAGCACCTCGCCACCGGGAAAGTGTAGGCCGTCCGGCGAACCCCTCGTCGATACGCTGGATGACGCCGTGATTCCCTGCCTGCTTCGAGCCTGGACGGAATCGCTGTCGTAACCCAGCGGCGGAGCCCCTCGAAAGGACACCCTGTGCGCATCCTCATGGTCGGAGCCGGAGCGACGGGCGGCGCATTCGGCTCGCTCCTTCACGAAGACGGGCGAGACGTCACATATCTCGTGCGTACGCACCGAGCAGAGCGACTGCGGCGCGAGGGACTCCGATTCGTCTCTCCGTCCGGTGATCGAACGCATCAGGTGCAGGTCCTCACGACGGGTGAAGCCGCCGAGGCCTTCGACCTCGTCATCGTCACGGTGAAAGCATCCGCCCTGCCCACGGCGATCGAGGATGTGCGCCCGTACGTCGGGAGGGACACGGTCATCCTCCCGGTCCTGAACGGCATGGCTCACATGGACCGTCTCGAGGAGGCGTTCCCCGGCCAGACCGTCGGAGGGTTGGCGAAGATCGTCGCCACCCTCGATGAGGGAACAGTGCGCCAGATGACGGAGTTGACGACGCTTACGGTCGGACCGTGGACGGCGGCAGCGCTGCCGACTGCTGTTACCGATGCCCTCCGCGTACCCGGCATCGATCTGACGGTCAGCGACGACGTCGCCGGCGCGATGTGGGAGAAGTGGGTGTTCATCGCCGCCGGTGGAGTGGTCACCTGCCTCTTCCGCGGCCCGGTCGGCGCGACGATCGAGGCCGGCGGGCTCCCCCGCATCCTCGAGGCGATCTCCGAGCTCGAAGCAGTGGCGGATGCCGCCGGCCACCCGGTGTCGGCGTCCGGGCATGCGCAGTCCGTCACGCTTCTGACGCAGCCCGGGTCTGCGTTCACGACGTCCCTCTACCGCGATCTGATCGCCGGAAATCCCACAGAGGCCGAACACATCCTGGGGGATCTGGCGCGGCGCGCCCGCCTCCTCGGAGTGCCCACGCCTCTCCTCGACCTCACGCTGATCCAGGTCCGCTCCGATGCCATCCAGCGGTGGAACGCGGAAGCCGCCCTCCCCACCGGCTGAACCGGAACGAGCATCAGCTCCCGAATGTGACGTCCAGTGCGGCGCGCAGGTCGGCGAGCAGGTCATCGGCGTCTTCGAGCCCGACGGACAGCCGCAGATGCCCGAACTTCCGGAACGGCTCGGGATACGTGGCGACTCGTCCGCCCTCGGTTCCGGTGTGGACGATGAGGGAGTCGTCGTGTCCGAGGGAGAACCCCGACGTGATCAGCCTCAGGTTCGCGACGAACTGATTCTGCACGTCAGGAGAGCCGGTGACGGCGAACGCCATCATGCCTCCGAAGCCGCGCCCGCCGAACTGCCGGACCGCGAGAGCGTGATCCGGGTGCGACTCGAGCCCCGGGTAGGAGATGTACTCGACACGGGAGTCGGCCTCGAGCATCTCGGCGATCCGCAGCGCCGAGGAGAAGTGCTGCCGCAGTCGAAGCGGAAGCGTCACCGTGCCGCGCTGGATCTGCCAGGCGTTGAAGGGCGAGATGATGCCGCCGACATCGACCATCGCATCGGCCTTGATGGGTTCGATGAGGTCGCGCCTCCCGGCCACCGATCCTCCCATCGCGTCGCCGTGACCGTTGAGGTACTTCGTCAGCGAGTGCACGACGAGATCCGCACCGTCGGCGATGGGCCGGTAGAACGGCGGCGGCGAGAAGGTGGAATCGACCATCAGGATGGCCCCGGCGGCATGCGCGATCTCTGCGACGGCGCTGACGTCGGCGACCTTCGTGGTCGGATTCGCGATGGCCTCGATGCAGACGAGTCGCGTCTCGGGACGCATCGCGGCACGCACCGCGTCGAGATCGCTGATGTCGACGAATGTGGCTTCGAGACCGTAGCGCCGGGGAAGCAGCTCGGTCCACAGGCGCCAGGTCGCCTCGTAGACGACATCGCTCACGACCACGTGGTCGCCGGCGCGCACATGCGTGAAGAAGACGGCATGCAAGGCGGCGACCCCGGAGGCGAGCGCGACGGCATCCTCGGCGCCGTCGAGGGCTGCGAGCTTCTGCTCGAGCGCTGCCTGGTTGACTCCGGTGTTCCGGGTGTACAGCCCCGGCGCTGTCGCCGACCAACTGATCTCGCTCGGGTCGTCGGGCAGTTGATACGAGTTCGCCATCACGAGAGGCGTGCGCAGCGCCAGGGTCGAGTCGAGCTGGTTGCCGGCGTGCACGGCCAGGCTGAGATCGGACAGCGTCTGCAGATCCTTGCGATCGGGTCGAGTGCCCATCGTGACTCCTTCGTTCTGCACCGGACCCGGTGCCATCTTCACTCTAAAGTGCATAATAGACACACGCAATTGCTAATCATGCATGCAAATGCACTGTCTCAGGAGGTCCCGATGGAGCGGCTTCACATCGACCAGATCGATCGCCAGATCCTCGCGGCGCTCACCCAGGACGCTAGGACTCCCCTGGTGGCCCTCGCCTCCCAGGTGCATCTGTCGAGGAATGCGGTGAAGCAGCGGATGGAGCGCATGGAGAGGCAGGGGGTGATCGGCGGCTACAGCGTCGTCCCCGGCCGCGCCGGCGGCTCTCCGGTGTCGGCGATCGTGCTGGTCTACCGAAGTGATCGGATGCGCGGCGGAGGGGTCGTCTCGGAGATCGCTCGGATTCCCGAGGTGCGGCAGTGCGATGTGCTCTCCGGTGACTTCGATCTGCTCGTGACCCTGGAGGCCGAGTCGATGGATCGCATCGGCGAGATCTGGGAGCTGCTCGCCGCTCTGCCCGGCGTCGCGAACACGGTGACTGCCGTGTCGTTGACACGGGTGGTCGACCGGGCCTGACCTCGCGGAGGGGCAGGCCATCCCCCACGGACACCTGCCCCCTCCGCGAGGAGTCATCAGGTCGTGATGCAGGTGACCTTCGGCTGCGTCATCTCCTCGTAGGCGAACCGCACCCCTTCACGGCCCATGCTCCCGTACTTCGATCCCCCGAACGGCATGCTGTCGACGCGGTAGTCGGAGGAGTCGTTGATCATCACCCCGCCCGCATCGAGCGCCTCGGCGACTCGCAGCGCACGCGTGATGTCGGAGGTGAACGCAGCAGCGTGGAGGGCGTAGTCGATGCTGTTCGCCTCGGCCACGGCCTGCTCCTCCGAGTCGAAGGGACTCAGCACGACGATGGGCGCGAACGCCTCGTCGCTCCAGACCTCGCAGGTCGGCGAGACGTTCTCGAGTGCCGTCGGCCAGTAGACCGAGCCCTCCCGCCGGTGGCCGGCGAGCACGTGTGCGCCGGCCTGCACCGCGGCGTCGACCATCCGCTCCGCCTGCATCGCGGCCGCCACCGAGATCATCGGGCCGACATCGGTCGACTGGTTGACGGGATCGCCGGCGCGCAGCGTCGATGCGCGTGCCGCGAAGCGGTCACGGAACTCGGCGTACACGGGGCGTTCGATGAGGATGCGCTGGGCGCCGACGCAGTTCTGCCCTGCGGCCCAGAAAGCACCGGACACGCACGCCTCGACGGCTGCGGTGATGTCGGCATCCGCGAACACCAGCACGGGGGCGTTGCCGCCCAGTTCCATCGCCAACTTCTTGAGGCCGGCCGTGCGGGCGATCGCCTCACCGGTCGCGAATCCTCCGGTGAACGACACCATGCGGATGTCGCGGACCGCGACGAGCGCCTGTGCCACATGCCGATCGCCGTGGACGGTCGTGATGATCTCGTCGGGCAGTCCCGCATCGAGCAGCACGTCGACGAGGAAGCGTGCGGTCAGCGGAGTGAACTGCGACGGCTTGAGGATCACGGCGTTGCCACCGGCGATCGCCGGGCCCAGCTTGTGCGCCACGAGGTTGAGGGCGTCGTTGTACGGGGTGATCGCGAGGATCACTCCGAGCGGCTCCCGCGTGTACCAGCCGCGACGGTTCGAAGATCCCTCGTAGGCGTCGAAGGGGATGACCTCGCCGTCGAAGGCGCGCGCGGTCTCGGCGGACAGCGAGATCGTGGTCATCGCCCGCTGCACTTCCTTGCGCGCCTGGGTGATCGTCTTCCCCGCCTCACGGACAATGAGCGCCGCAGCCTCTTCCGCGCGACTCTCGAGGATCCGTGCCGCTCGATCGAGAATCCGGTGCCGCTCGAACCTGGACAGGTCGCGGGAGAGGGTCGCGCCGAGCCGTGCGCGCGACATGAGCTCGTCAACGTCGTCGACCGAGTGCTGCGAGAGGCGGGCGATGACCTCTCCGTTGTAGGGGTCGAGCACCTCGAGCAATGAGGCCTGCACCTCCGCGGCCTCCATGACGGGCGCGCTCACCGCAGCGCTCCGGCGAGGGATGCCTGGTGGGCGTCGATCGCGATGATGTCGGACAGCAGCGCGTATGCCGTCTCGATGCGTCCGGCACCGGGGCCCGACATCGTCACGGTACCGAGCAGGTCGGTCGTGAAGGCGATGGCGTTGGTCGCGCCGGAGATGCCGGCGAGAGGGTGATCCGCACCTAGAGAGAGCGGCTGGACGGATGCCGTCACGGCACCCGCCTCGTCGCGGGAGATCGTGCCGACGAGCTTCCAGTGCTCTCCCCCGGCCGCTGCCGCGATCACGTCGCTCGCCGTGATGCCGCTGATGCCGGTGCGCGGCACGTCCGCGGTCGTGATCTCCGCGTCGAGCAGCTCGTTGGCGAGGATCACGACCTTCAGCTGGACGTCCGATCCCTCGATGTCCGCCGTCGGGTCGGCCTCGGCGTATCCGAGCGCCTGCGCCTCGGCGACCGCCTCCTGAAGTGACTTGCCGGTCTCCATCTGCCCGAGCACGAAGTTGCTGGTGCCGTTGAGGATGCCCTGGATGCCCTGGATGCGGAGCCCCTTCATCGTCTCGCCTGCCAGCCGCAGCACGGGGGTGCCGCTCATGACCGACCCTTCGTATTCGAACCGGGCGCCGTTCTCCTCTGCCAGGCGGTTGAGCGCCGAGCCGGCGAGGGCCACCGGGCCCTTGTTGGTGGTCGTCACGCTCTTCCCGCTCTCGAGCGCGGCCCTGACGTGCGAGATCGCGGGCTCGCCGTCGACCGGGTTCGTGAACGTCGCCTCGACGATGACGTCTGCGGTGGTGTGGCGGATCACGTAGTCGTTGCGGGGCTCGGCATCGCCGCCCGGCATCCCGACGAACGAGTCGGTGCCGGTCATCGCGAGCACGGCGTCGAGGTCGATCCCGTCGCTCTGCATGAGCGAGCCGAGCCGGAGGTCGGTGATCGCGACCACACTCAGAGTGAAGCCGAGGTCCTCGGCGAGCGCCGCTCCGCGATCGCGGATGATCTCGGCAAGGGCGCGGTTGACGCCTCCGAAGCCGATGAGGGCGAGGTCATGGTGAGTCACCGGTGTCTCCTTCTTTTCCGTGGGCTGTCGCCGGCGGCATCGCCGTGCGGACATGCATCCATCCTCGAGAGCGACGGTGTCCGTGCGCGCCTGTCGGAACGGCGGTGGATCCTGTCGAAACGGCACCTCTTCGGACAGTCGGCCCGTCGTCCTCACCACGGCCGGGAATCGACCTCGGGCCCCTTGTGGAGGCGCCGATCGACGGGATAGTGTCCCCCGCATCCGACAACTTGATGCGTCATTGGCACATTGATGTGAATATGATGCACAGATACGATCCGATTGAGAGTTCCGATGACGCCTCTTCCCGGCGCGAAGCCGCTCCCCAACGTTCTCCCGAACACCACGGCCACCCAAGTGCCGCTGCGTCGCCTCCAGCGCACCATGGATGCCCGCCACCTGATCATGATCGCGCTCGGCGGGGTGATCGGTTCGGGGCTCTTCCTCAGCTCCGGCTACACCATCTCGCAGGCGGGCCCGCTCGGCGCGATCATCGCCTACCTCATCGGCGCCTTCGTCGTGTACCTGGTCATGGCGTGCCTGGGCGAGCTGGCCGTGGCCTACCCCGTCTCGGGCGCCTTCCACATCTACGCGTCACGGTCGATCGGCCCGGCGACCGGGTTCACCACCGCCTGGCTGTACTGGCTCTGCTGGGTGGTCGCACTCGGATCGGAGTTCACCGCAGCCGGCATCCTCATGCAACGCTGGTTCCCCGGCGTCCCGGTCTGGGTGTGGTGCCTCGTCTTCGCCTCAGTGCTGTTCCTGCTCAACGCGATCTCGGCCCGGGTGTTCGGAGAGGCGGAGTTCTGGTTCTCGCTGGTCAAGGTCGTCGCGATCGTCGGACTGATCGTGCTGGGCGGCGCTGCGATCTTCGGTTTCACGCCGCTGTCGGCCGAGCATCCGCCCGCCGTCCTGTTCTCCAACTTCGAGACTCCCGGCGGACTGTTCCCGAACGGTGTCAGCGGCGTGATCGTCACGGCGCTCGCCGTCTTCTACGCGTTCAGTGGCTCGGAACTGATCGGTGTCGCCGCCGGCGAGACGAAGGACCCCGCGAAGAACATCCCGCGGGCGCTGCGCTCGACGGTGCTGCGCCTCGTCGTGCTCTTCGTCGGCGCCATTGCGGTCATCGCGGCGATCCTGCCCTACGAGGAGGCCAGCGTCACCAGCAGCCCCTTCGTCGATGTCTTCCAGTACGTCGGAGTGCCCTACGCCGCCGACATCATGAACTTCGTCATCATCACCGCTCTCCTCTCGGCAGGCAACAGCGGGCTCTTCTCCTGCGCGCGCATGCTGTTCTCGCTCGCCGAAGAGGGCCACGCGCCGAAGGCCTTCACGCGCCTCACGCGGCGAGGAGTTCCGCTCATCGCCCTCAGCGTCAGCATCCTGATCGGACTCGTCTCGCTGCTCACGAGCGTGATCGCCGCCGGCACGGTCTACCTGGTGCTGGTGTCGATCGCCGGGTTCGCGGTGGTGGCCGTGTGGATGTCGATCGTCGCCTCGCAGTTCTTCCACCGCCGGAAGTTCGTGCGCGACGGTGGCCGCGTGGCGGACCTCGCCTACCGCACGCCGCTCTACCCTGCTCTGCCGATCGTCGCGTTCACTCTTCTGCTCGTCTCGATCATCGCGATCGCCTTCGACCCGAACCAGGTGGCGGCGCTGTACTTCGGCATCCCGTTCGTCGGCGCCTGCTACCTCTACTTCTGGTGGCGGCACGGGCGCAAGGGCGCCCGCGATGACGCACAGGATCTCGAGGCCGACCCCGTCGAGGCATGACGATCCCCGCGGCCGCCGTCGGGTGGGTGGAGATCGACGAGAGTGCCATCGTCCACAACATCCGCACGATCCGCGCAGAACTCGGCGAGGAGGTCGAGTTCTGCGCGGTCGTGAAGGCCGATGCCTACGGACACGGAACCGACATCGTGGCGCCGCTGCTCATCGAGGAAGGGATCGGCGTGATCGGTGTCGCCTCCAACGACGACGCCGCCTCGGTGCGCTCGGCGGGCTTCACCGGTCGGTTGCTGCGCGTGCGTCCCGCCGGGCGGGATGAGGTCGACGACGGCATCCGCTTCGGCATCGAGGAATGGATCGGTGGGGCGGAGCACGCCCGGGTCGTGGGCACAGCCGCCGCCGCGCGAGACATCCGCATCCGCGCTCATCTGTCGCTCAACTCCACCGGTCTCAGTCGCGACGGACTCGACGTGAGCGATCTTCGTGGACAGCGATCGGCGCGCGATGTGCTGACCGACCCGCGGTTGGAGTTCGCCGGCGTCTGCACCCACTTCCCCTGCGAGGACGTCGCAGATGTCGTCGAGGGGAGCAGGCGCTTCGAAGAGCAGTCACGGGCTGTGCTCCAGGGGCTCGACGCGGGATCGATCCGCCGACACTGCGCGACCACCTTCGCGGCGCTGCATGCACCACGGTCGCGATTCGACCTCGTGCGCATCGGCGCCGGTCTCTACGGCGATTCCCCCGCTCTGGGCGGGGCGCTGCGACCGGCGATGCGAGTGGTGTCGCGCATCGCCGCGATCAACTCCTACCCCCGAGGAAGCACGGTCGGGTACGACCGATGGCATCGACTCGATGCGGATGCTCGTCTCGCACTGATCCCCCTGGGGTACGCCGACGGGTTCCACCGAAGCCTCAGCGGGACAGGCGAGGTCCTGGTCCGCGGACAGCGCGCGCGGATCGTGGACCGGATCGCCATGAACAGCTTCCTCGTCGACGTCTCCCACATCGCGGAGGCCGCGCCCGCCGATGAGGTCGTCCTCTTCGGCTCCCAGGGCGGCCAGGTGATCAGCTCGACCGATGTCGAAGGCGCGCACGGCAGCATCGCCGCCGATCTCTATGTCGCGTGGGGGCGCCTTCTCCCTCGGCGGGTCGCTGTGGGAGCCGGAGGCGCTGTGGCCTCTCTGGCCGTCGTGGCCTCCGGGGACGCCGGATAGGATGACCCTGATCGTGATTCCGAGCCGAGGAGGTCCTCCGGTGGCGTCATCCTCACTCGTCCAGGGTCTGAGCCTCCTCGATGCCACGATCGAGCAGGAGCGCCGCGCGCGACCGGGGCTCAACGCGTCTCGCCTCGCGGAGCACACCGGCATCGAGCGCAGCAGGGCCTCCCGTCTCACCCAGGAACTGCGGGCACGCCAGTTCCTCCGCCGAGACGATGATGCCCGCTTCTCAGCGGGACCCGAGTTCTTCCGCACCGCTGCCGCACTCAACGTGGCGTGGCTTCGCTCCTCTCGTGTCGCCCTCCGTGCGCTCGCCTCTCAACTCGGAGTGAATGCGCTGATCACCGTCGCCGACGGGACGCGCGGCGTCCTGCTGCGCTTCGAGCGGTCGGCCGACGGCTCTGACCGCTCGATCAGAGATGGGCTGGTGACGCCGATCTGGTGCACCGGCGCGGGGCGCGCGCTGCTGTGGGATCACAGCCCTGAGCAGCTCGATGCTCTCCTCGCGGACGTCCAGTTCATCGGCGTCGGCGGACCGACAGCGGGGCGTTCGACGGAGGACGTGCGCGCGATGCTGGCACGCGATCGCGCGGATGGTCTGATCTCCGCGGCGGAGGAGTACGACGAGGGGATCGACGAGTTCGCTCTGCCGATCCGGCGCGAGGGCGCGGTGATCGCCTCGCTCGCGGTGCGTGGGCGGCATCGTCCGAAGGGTGCGACTCGGGCGGCGCGCGAGCTGCTGACGCAGTTCGCTCACGAGCTCACGGCCGCAGCCGACACCCTCTAAACGGAGATCCCCGTGGTGTCGCGACCGCCGAGGTGTCGCGACAGCTCGGCCGCGGCGTCCGCACAGGCGGCTCCGCACTCGGCGGTCCGCGGGTGCATGGAGTCGCGGGTTCCCACGACCTGGATCGCGCCGATCACCTCATCGCGGAAGTCCCACACGGGCGCGGCCACGGAGTAGAGGCCGGGCTCGGCCTCCTGATCCACGATGGTGAAGCCTCGCCGGCGGTCCTCGTCGAGACGGCTGAGGAAGTCGTCGACCGAGGTCGGCGTGTTCGGCCCTTGCCGCGAGAACGCCGTCGAAGAGAAGACTGCTCGCACCTCTTCCGCCGACGCGTCCCATAGGGAGGCGCGTCCGGCATCGCTGCAGTAGGCGGGGTATGCGCGACCGATCCAGGAGCCGATCATGCGGGATCCGGACGGCAGACTCTCCAACGTCGTGAGAGTTGCATCCCCCTGGAGGGCGCTGAAGAAGGTCGCTTCGCCGAGGAGGGAGGAGAGTTCCTCCAGCACCACGAGGCCCTGCGTGATGACGCGCGTGGCGACGATGTCCTGGGCTGCGGCGTACCAGCCCCAGGCGAGTGCGAACGAGCGATCCGCTCCCCTGACCACCAGTCCGGACGCTTCATAGCTCGCGAGAGTGCGCGACACCTGCGACCGTTCGCGGCCGAGTGAGCGCGCGATCTCGACGACCGTCGCCTTGCGCCCCTCTCGAAGACAGTTCGTGAGGGCGGCGAGGACGTCGAGCCCCCGCCCCATGCTGCTCGACCGAGTGGTCGGCGCTGGCGTCGGAGTCATAGGAGGAGGTTATCGCGCACGTGGAGCGTCGGAATGAGACCCTCGAGGTAGCGGGCGGTGTCGCCCCATCCGGTGACGGCATGACAGGTCACACCCATTGCGAGCACCGGATAGTCGTTGCCGTCGGGGTCGAGGCGGTCTCCGACGAAGAGCATGTCGTCGAGGGGAATGCCGGTCTGTTCGACGAGTCGGTTCATGCCGTACGCCTTGTCGATACCGCGCTCGGTGATGTCGACCGACGTCGAGCCACCGGATCGCACTTCGAGATCCGGAAGGCGGGCGGCGATCGCGGCGCGCAGCCGGTTCTTCTTGTCGCCTGTCGGATCCCACGCAGACTTCGCCTCGACAGGGGCCTGCTGCCCGAGCGCCGAGAACGTCACCTGCGAACCGCGGTCCTCGATGATGTCGCCCCACGTGTCGGACTCCCAGAGCCCGAGCCGCCGCGCCTCGTCCTCGACGATGACGATCACCTCCGCCCGCCGCCCGGCATCGAGGCTGAGGGCGTAGATCGTCTCTGTACCGTCGGGTCGGATGCGATAGTACTGCGTGCCGCACGCCGGCAGCAGATGGAAGTGCGCGAGCGCCTCAGCACTCGCATTCGGCAATCGATCGACGACCTGTGCGGTGAACTGTTCGAGCTGACCGCCCGAGATGATCGCGATCTCGACGCGTGCCGCGAGCTCGAGCAGCAGGGCGCCGATCCGCGGGTCGATCGCACTCTTCGACGGCGCCAGGGTGTCATCGAGATCGAAGGCCACCAGGCGCGGCGCGAAGCTACTCACTCGGCCACCTCAGGCGAAGCATCCGCGTGTCCCCGGAGTGGTCCGGTGCTCCCCCGCACGATGAACTCGACGGGCGGCAGATCGATCGCCCCCGGCTCGCGATCCTCGACCAGGGCGACGAGGGTGCGCGCGCATGCGTTGCCCCACTGGAAGACGTCTTGCCGCACCGTGGTCAGCGGCGGAATGATGTACGGCGCGAGCGGAATGTCGTCGAATCCGACGATCGAGAGGTCATGCGGCACGCGTACGCCTCGATCGATCGCCGCCGAGATACCCGCGATGGCCATGATGTCGTTCGCGTAGATGATCGCCGTCGGCGGCTCGGGGTGATCGAGAAGTTCGTGGGTGGCGCGAGCGCCCGAAGCGCCGGTGAAGTCGGCATGCGCGAGCGGGCCCGGTTCGAGACCGAGCTGCGCGAGTTCGGTCGCCCATGCCTCGCGACGCACACGAGAGTGCACGTAGCGATCGGAGCCCGCCACGTGCGCGATGCGCTGGTGGCCGAGCGCATGCAGATGACGGACGGCGCGTCGGATGCCGGCGGCATCATCGAGCCCGATGGGTGCGGTGTCCTCGCCGCCACCTGAGCCCAGCAGCACACAGGGCATGCCGAGTGCGACGAGTTCAGCCGGTCGCTCATCTTCGATGCGGAGGTCGGTGAGGAAGACGCCGTCGACGCGCGCCTCGCGCGCGAAGCGCGAATACGCCTCGTGTTCAGCCTGCTCACCGTCGACGACCTGGAGGACGAGCGCATATCCGACAGTCGACAGGAAGCTCTCGACTCCGGCGACGAACTGCGGAAAGAACGGGTCGGTGCTGAGCAGCTCGGGGTCGCGACGGATCACCAGACCGACGGCTTGAGCACGGCTGCGAGACAGGGCTCGGGCCCGAGCATCCGGGCGCCATTCGAGCTCACGCGCCGCCTCGAGGATGCGCTCCTTCGCTTCTTCGCCGACGCCCGGTCGCCCATTGAAGACGAACGACACCGCGCTCTTGGACACCCCGGCTCGCGCGGCGACGTCACCGATCGTGATCTTGCGCTCGCGAGGTGCACCCGCAGGCACGGCGGGTGCCGTGGCGTCGGCGCCCGGCCCATCAGGAGGTGTCGCGTTCATAGTTGCAGTGTAGCCCAATGTTTAGCGAGATTTAGCTGCCTCTGGCAAATCGACTTGGCCCTTTATTGCGCTCACAGGCAGACATCAACACCGGCGCACACCCCACAGTTGACCAGAATCTCCAAAACCGGTTTACTATGAGTGTCATCACCGTCGAGTACTTCAGCAGACGACCTGCGAGGTGCGGCGACGGACGGTCGTATCAGTGAGGAGCAATCGCGATGGGCAGTGCCGCGCCAGCGCAGAAATCGAACATCGGGCTCCCCCGACGGCGTGGCAGCGCGATGCGACGTTGGCTCGGCGACAACCCGCTCGGCCTGCTGCTGAGCGCCCCCTACACGGCATTCGTGATCGTGGTGTTCCTCATCCCGTTCGGCTTCGGCATCTGGATGTCGGTGCACGACTTCTACTTCACGGCTCCCGGTGTCGCGGTGGAGCACCCGTTCGTCGGCTTCGAGAACTTCGCAGCCGTGATCGGCGACCCGATCGTGCGCCAGTCGTTCGTCAATCTGCTGATCTTCCTGGTCATCAACGTGCCGCTCACCGTCGTGCTCGGTCTGCTGCTGTCGTCCGGACTCGATGCGGTCGTGCGCTGGAAGGGCTTCTTCCGGATCTCGTACTACGTCCCCTACGTGACAGCATCTGTCGCGACGCTCGCGGTATGGATCTTCCTGTTCAACGGCAACGGCGTGGTCAACTCCATGCTCGGCTCGCTCGCGCCGGACCCTTCATGGCTGGCCAATCCCGCGCTGATCATGCCGCTCATCGCGATCTACGTCACGTGGAAGAACCTCGGGTTCTACATCCTGCTCTACCTCGCCGCCCTGCAGAACGTGCCGAAAGAGCTGCATGAGGCGGCTCAGCTCGACGGCGCCGGTCGGTGGCAGCGCTTCTGCTCTGTGACGCTCCCTGCCGTACGTCCGGTGACATCGCTCGTCGTCCTGCTGTCGATCATCACCACAGGGCAGATCTTCACCGAGCCGTACCTGCTCACCGGCGGCGGTCCCAACAACGCCTCGATGACCCCGGCACTGCTCATGTACCAGCAGGGCATCCAGCAAGGGAAGCCCGACATCGCCGCAGCCATCGGCATGATCCTCGTGGTCGCCGTGATGATCGTCTCGCTCGTCTCGCGCCGCGTCACGGAAGGAAAGAACCGATGACCACGTCGACGATGCGCGAGAAGCGCTCAGCACGCAGCGGACGGGTGCTCGCGGTTCTGCGATTCGCCCTCCTCCTGATCGGCGCTCTTGCCGCACTCGTGCCGTTCTACTACATGGTGATCGGCGCCCTCCAGCGCGAGCGCGACACCAGCCTGTTCGGGCTGCTTCCCCTCCCCGACAATCTCACGCTCAACAACTTCATCGAGATCAACGAATCGGTCAACCTGATCGGGTCGCTCCTGAACTCACTGATCTTCACGGCCGGTGTCGTCGGCTGCACGCTGGTGTTCGGCCTGCTCGTCGGATACGCGCTGGCAGTGCTCTCGTTCCGCGGACGCGGCGTCGTGTTCGCGCTCGTGCTGCTGGTGCAGGCGATTCCGTTCCAACTGCTCATGATCCCGCTCTACGTGATGGTCGTGCGCTATTTCGGGCTCGCCGACAACTTCATCGGCATGATCCTGCCGTTCGCGATCAACTCGGTCGCGGTGCTGATCTTCCGTCAGTACTTCCTGCAGATCCCCCGCGACGTGTTCGACGCCGCCCGTATCGACGGCGCCAGCGAACTGCGCATCCTGCTCTTCATCGCCGTCCCTCTCGTCCGGCCGGCCGTGCTCACCGCGATGCTCGTGACCTTCATCGGTCCCTGGAACGAGTTCCTGTGGCCGTTCCTCGTCACGAAGGACGCGACGAAGCAGACGCTCGCCGTCAGTCTCGCGAATTTCTCTCAGACGAACGGCTCGTTCCTCGACAACCCGATGGGCGCCGTTCTCGCCGGTGCGTGCGTGCTCGCCGTGCCCGTGGTCGTGCTGTTCCTCCTGTTCCAGCGGCACTTCACCTCAGCGAATCTCGGCTCGGCCATCAAGGGCTGAACCGTCGACACCGAAACACCTCGAAAGCAAGGCAATGACTCCATCCCCCACCAGCGCACGCACGTCCGCCGTCCCCTATGCCCTGACTCGACTCGGCACGATCATGTCGGCGGTACCCGGCGACCCGCTCGAGGCGGAAGGAGTACTCAACCCCGGAACCGCATGGGGCCCCGACGGCGAGCTCTACCTCTACCCGCGCGTCGTCGCTGCGGGCAATGTCTCGCGCATCGCCCGCGCACGCGTTGTCGTCGAAGACGGCGTGCCGGTCGGTGTCGAGCGCCTCGGCCTCGTCCTCTCCCCGGATGAGCAGTGGGAGCACGGCGCACAGAACGCCGGCGTCGAAGACCCGCGCATCACTTTCCTAGAGCCGCTCGGTCTGCACGTGATGACGTACATCGCATACGGACCGTTGGGGCCGAAGCCGGCACTCGCGTACTCGCACGACACCGTCACCTGGACGCGTCTCGGCCCGATCCAGTTCGCGTACCAGCCCGAGCTCGGGACCGACCTCAATCTGTTCGCCAACAAGGACATCGTGTTCTTCCCCGAGCTCGTCCCTGGCCCGGACGGAAAGCGCAGCATCGCCCTGCTGCACCGTCCGATGTGGGACCTGGACTGGCTGCGCCCCGGCGAAGGCGCGCGCCCGCCCGTGGGCATCGATGAAGAGCGGCCGTCGATCTGGATCGGCTACATCGACGTCGACGCAGCGCGAGCGGATGTCGCCGCCCTCACCCGCGTGCATGGTTCGGCGATGGTCGCCGCGCCCGAGATGGAGTACGAGAGCGCCAAGATCGGCGCCGGCCCCTCTCCCCTGCACGTGCCGGAGGGCTGGCTGCTGCTGCACCACGGCGTCTCCGGGGCGACGCCGAAGGGATTCGAGCTCGCTCATGGCTCGCGCTACTCGGCAGGAGCCATTCTGCTCGACACCGACGACCCGCGTCGTGTGATCGCTCGGTCGGCCGAGCCTCTGCTCGCCCCCGAGACTGCCGAGGAGCTGCAGGGAACCCTCGGCAACGTCGTGTTCCCGACTGCGATCGAAGAGATCGGCGGTCGACGCTTCGTGTTCTACGGCATGGCCGATTCGTCGATCGGCGTCGCGGAGCTCACGCACCTCTGACGCAGAGCATCCGCCATACGAAGGGCCGTCTCCCGATACGGGGGCGGCCCTTCGTCGTCGGTTTGATCCGTCTGCTCGGCTGCTGAGCCGCCACCGCGCTCCTGATGACACCAGCAGATTCCCAAAGCCCGTCGTGCGGCCACTCCGCAAGATGTCGACAGGCTTGAATCACGGCCCGCCCTCACGAAAAGGTACCCATCTCAAGACGTCGGCGTCCGACTCCGCGCCATCTGCAGGGTGCGCGGCACCGCCGTTCTCGGCCAGCGTCGTGGACTCCGCGTACGGCGGAAGGGCCGCCCCACTCGGGAGGCGGCCCTTCGTCTCGGTTCTGCGGCTCAGTCGCGTGTCTGCCGTCGCACCTTCATGACAGCGACACCCGAGAGCAGCAGCAGCACCGCTGCGGCGAGCGTCCAGGGCAACCAGGTCACGTCACCTCCCGTCGCGGGCAGGCCACCCGAGCCGTCGGAGTCCCCGTTTCCGGGCACACCGGGCGTGCCGGGCCCGCCCGGTGTACCCGGATCCGTGGGCGCGATGATCCGCACCGGTGTCGACGCGACATCGGTATCCGCGAGCATCACGACGACCGTGTGCGCGCCGGGTTCGACATCGGTCGGCACTGTGCCTCGGAAGGCGAAGGCACCGTCGTCGTCGGCGGTGACGGTTCCGAGATCGGCAGGTGCGGACCGCAGTTGGATGCGGTACTCGACTCCGGGTGCGAACCCGGAGCCTGAGATGTCGATCCGTTCGCCCACCACGGGAGTTCCGTCGACGGTGACCACAGGCGTGGGCGCCTCTGGTGCGACGACGACCGAGATCGCGGTCGACGGTTCCGACCATCCGCCCGCGTTCTGCGCACGCACGGTGACCGGGTACTCGCCGGGGGCGAGTCCGGTGACGGACGCCGAGAGCACTGAGCCCTCGCTCTGCACGGTGCGGTCACCGACGGTCACCTCGTAGGCGACGATCGGGGATCCGCCGATGTTCTCGGGAGCAGACCACTGCACGTGCACGATGTCCTCCGCGGCTGTGGCGATGACATCACGTGGCGCATTGGACACGGCATCGAGGCGGACGAGCCCCGCGAGGGCGGCCTCCAGCGCGGCCGCTGCGGCGTCGACCTGATCCTGAGACGAGCCGGCGGCGCGAATCACGTCTTTCGCGGCTTCGAGAGCCGGCAGCAGCAGCGTCCAGCTGCCCGGCGTGTAGGCCGTGCTGTCGAGGCCGTTGGCCGCGTCGATTTGCGCCTGAAGATGTGTGGTGTCGGCCGAGACCGTGACATCGCACCAGGCGATCTCGACACCGCCGTCGTGGCGCAAGCCGACCGTCGTACGTCCGGGATCGTGGGTGGCGAGATCGACCTCGACGCGACCGTCGGCCGAGACGCGCGCATCACCCTTGATCGTGACGATCGACTCATCCATGGAGACGGCCGTGAACGTGTCCTCCACATCGATCGGCGTCACGGTGGCCGCGACGACCGCGGAGCCTCCGCGGTTCGCGGAGACCGGCCCCGCGCATTCGAAGGTGAATCCGCCGTAAAGCTCGAACTCCCAGATGTTGAGTCCGTACTGGGTCGCGGCCAGGCCGGTCAGTCGTACGTAGCGCACGTCCGTCGGCGTGAAGTCGAGGGTGTGCGTGAGCGAAGGCTGCACAGCGTCGACGCGAGACAACGGCACCCAGGTCGTTCCATCGACCGATCCTTCAATGCGGTAGTCGTTCGACGTGCCGGCTTCCCACGCCACGACGGCGCGCGACACCGAGGTGACGACTCCGAGGTCGACCTGCAACCAGTGCTCGGCGACGGCGCGCGCCGAAGACCACTTTGTCGAGCGTGAGCCGTCAGTGGCCTTCGGAGCGATCGCGGTCGCGACGTTGTTGTGGACGCTGTCGCCCGTCGTCGGGCGCCCGAGAGCGAGGTTGCCCTTGCCGCTCGGAACCGACGGAGCATCCACGACCAGTCGGTCGGAGAACACCTCGAACTCCCACAGCGACGGGCCGTAGTCGAGTGCGCGGGTGAGGGTCTGCATCCGCACGAAGCGGGCGCTCTGACCATCGAGGGTGACCACGTCCACGCCGCCGTCGCTTCCTGCGCCCGGGGTGGCGTACGCATCGCGCCAGCCCTTCCCGTCGTCGGAGAGCTGGATCTTGTAGGTCTTCGCGAACGCCGCCTCCCACCTCAGACGCACGGTCGAGACCGGCTTCGGTTCGCCGAGGTCGATCTGCGCCCAGGCGCTGTTGGCGTTGTTGCCCCGCCACCGCGTCTCGGGATCGCCGTCGGCGAGCAGGTGCACGAGGTTGTAGCCCGCGTACCCGGAGGCACGTGTCGCACTGTCGATCGCGAGGTTGATGCTCGAGGTCACCGACAGTTCGCGGATGCCGTACGACGGCGATCCTCCGGCGAGAAGCAGCACGCGCACATGCTCTGCAGGCGTCGGGTTGATCGCGACCTCGGTGAGCCCGCCCTCGCCATTCGTGATGTGCGACTGGTCTGTCCAGGCCACCCCGTTCGAAGACGTCTGCACGACGAAGTCGGTGGCATGAGCGTCCGCCCAGTCGATACCGACCTTCGTCACCCAAGACCCGCGGGGCAACGTGGTCGACGCCCACTGGGTGCCGTCGTCCGCCGACCGCCATACCGATTCGTGGTCGCCGTCGCCGAGCGCGTCGACCGTAGAAGCACCTGCCGTGCTGCTGGCGCTGAATGCCGACACGGTCGGGCGGTCGCCTGCGGCGAGAGCAGCGGTGACGGTCTTCCCCATGTTCTCGCCGGAACCGAGTGCGAATGCGCCGTACCAGTTCTGTCCCGCGCCCTGTAGCGTCACGCCGACCGAGAGTCCAGGGCGATCCGGGTTGGAAAGGCTGACCACCGGCTCCTTGCCGCGTTCGTCGAGCAGCACGATGCTGGGCTGATCGACCGCGAGGGTGCGGCCGTCGCCGAGGTCGAGCGAGCCCGCGGTGTAGAACGTCGCCATGGTGATGCGTGCTTCGGCATTCCGCACCGCCTGCACCTCGGAGTCGTTGCGGAGTGTGCGCACGGTCGGCTTCGCCGCGTAGGCTTCGACCTCGGTCGGGGTCATGGCCGGGAGGACGGTGTAGTCGTAGTCAGCGGCGTGCGGCTCCGTTCCGTGATCGATGTAGAGCGAGAAGGCCTCGCGGCTCAGGGACTCTCCCCCCTCCCAGCTGCCGGACTGGGTCTTGTTCGAGACCTTCACGTCTTGACCCTCGGCGAACACGTACCCGACCTCGTCGTTGAACGCCCAGCGAACGTCACCGACGCTCTGCTGGTCGGTCCCAGGGTTCACTGCCATGCCGCCGACCGTCGCATTCTCTTTGGCGGAAGCCTGGTTGATCGTCGTGTGCACGGCGGCATCGCTCGTCGAGACGATGCCGGCCCCGAGGGCGACCATGCCCTCATCGAACGAGAAGTAGCTCTTCTGCGCGTTCGTGCCGGCCGTGTCGAGCGTGAGCACGCTCACTCCGTACTCTCCGTTCGAGGTGCCGCCGGTGAAACTCGCACCGTCGCCGTTGCGCCCGCGGTTCTCGAAGCCGCGCTCGGTGCGTTTGACGTTCGGCGCCGTCACACCGGGGTAGTGCCACCAGTCGAACGCAGGCCCGAGGTCGAGATACTCGCGGTTGTTGACCTGGATGGCCGTCGATCCCATGGCGTTCCAGAACACCGGGTTTCCGAGCTCGTCGCGGTACGACGTGCGCAGCTCGGCGCCGAAAGTGCGCGAAGAGTTGAGGCGCGTGAAGATGCCGTACCCCTCACGCAGGTGCGACGAGAACTCCGAGCGCCAGAAGTACTTGTTGCCGGTGACGCCGTTCGTCTCGGTCTTGCCGAGCACCCCGTCGAGCACCGCTTGATAGGCGGTCGAGTAGAGAGCATCCGTACGCACCATGCGCTGCAGCGGCTCGATGAACTCCGAGGCATGACTCGTGATGTCGCTCACCGTCTTCGGCGGGCGGTAGTTGAGGTAGAGCATCCCGATCTCGCCTCGGATCAGCCAGCGTGTACCGCTGATGAAGTAGAAGGCGATCGAATCGAGCTGGTCGCGCGTGAAGGCGAGCCCAGTACTCCGAGCGACGTCCGACCACAGGGCGGCGTAGGTGAAGAGCACCATGCCGTAGCCCTCGCTGTAGAGCTGGGCTCCATGGGCCCAGAAGCTCGCATCGGGCTGAACGGCCTCCTGCACCGTGCCGGAGTGATCGACGGCGATCGTCGCGACGATCGTCGCGAATCCCTCTTTCACCTTGGCGATGTCATGAGTCGAGAGAGCCTCGAAGATGTAGTTCGAGGTGCGCCACGAACCGTTCGCGCCGACCGGGTCGAGCTTGCCGGTGTTGTGCTTCAGGGCGACGTCGAAGGCCTCGGGGCTCAGCGACGACCCGAGGAACATCGAGATGCGCCCCATCGCGATCGACTCGCCGATCTCGGTCTCCCACCAGTTGGTGTTGCCGGGGTTCACGCGGTCCCAGTGCAGCAGAGCCCGCTGCACGGCATCGACCAGCCGCGCGTCACCGAAGCCCGCCGCGTCCGGGTCCTTGTATGCCTGGGTCAGCGCCAGCATCCGATAGAGCGCGGTGTAGGCCGACCAGACGCTGCCGTTCGCCGAGCTGGTGCGGTCGGCGTAGTCCACGTCCGACCAGGAACCGTCCTCATTCTGCGAGGCGACGTAGTCCAGCGCTTCCGAGGTGCGGGCGAGATAGATGCCGTTCGCGATGATGATGTCGTCCCCCTGGCCGAGGTAGTACTCCTCGAGGCGGTCGATGACGGTCGTGACGTCGTCTTCAGGAGCGGCGGATGCCGGGACGACGACGATCGCCGATGAACCGATGACGAGGGCGACGGTGAAAGCGATGAACGCGAAGATGCGTCCCATGGCGAGGCTCCTTTGCCGGGGTGCCGTGAAGCGGTGAGGCGGATGCCTCGAAGGGTGTGAGTTCGTCCGTGCTCGGGTGCGCGGAGAGGGAAACCCGGGGTGCGCGCCATGACACGCACACCCCGGGGGAGGTGATCGGCCAGGGAGCCGATCCGATCGATCAGCCCTGAGCCATCAGCGCGTCGATCTTGTCTGCAGCGGTCGAGAAGGTCTCTTCGAGGTCACCCTCTCCGGCCTGGACGGCCTGGCCCCATGCGTCGCGGAAGGTCTGCCACATCTCGGTCGCGTCGGCGACATTCGGGACGTCGACCGTCAACGGGACCGATGCCGCGAACGTCGCCAGTACGGGGTTGCCTGCGAGGTAGTCAGCGGCGATCGTGTCGATGTCCCCGCGGATGGGGAACTGGCCAGTTGTCTCGAGCAGAGCGAGATCGTTGTCGGCTTCCATCGAGAACTTCACGAAGTCCCAGGCGGTCTGCTTGTTCTCGCACGAGGTGTAGAGACCCACATTCTTCGAGTCGCCGAACGTGTAGGTCTCCGCGGCGGCCGTGCCGTCAGCGGTCGGCAGCGGCACGATGCCGTAGTCGACCTTGCCGTCGAATGCTCCGGCACCCCAGGGGCCTGCGATGCCCATGGCCGATACGCCGTCGGCGAAGGGACCGGCCCAGGCGTCACCGCTGTAGGCCTCAGCCGAGGAGTAGCCCTCGGCATAGAGCGTCTTCCAGAACTCGAGGGTCTCGAGGCCCTCTTCGCTGGTGAACGCCGCGGCGCCGTCGGAAACGAGCTGCGTGCCGCCCGAGTTGGCGAGGAAGAACGGGTAGAAGTCGAAGAGCGAGTTGGTGTAGTCGCCGGATGCCGGCGGGTACAGTGCGAAGTCGGCAGCACCGCTCTCCTTGATCGCGGCGGCGGCGGCGAGCACGTCATCGTAGGTAGCGAGCGCGGGGTTCTCCGGGTCGAGCCCGGCTGCGGCGAAGACGTCCTTGTTGTAGTAGAGCATGAACGGATTGGCCTTCCACGGCACCTGATACAGGTCGCCGTCGGGCGATCGGAAGCCGTCAGCTGCCTCACCCGAGCGCCCGGTGACGAACGATTCGCCATCCTCGAACGTCGTGGAGATGTTCACCAGACCGCCCTGCTTCTGGAATGCCGGCACGGCAGCGGGAGCGGTGTTGTAGACGAGACATGGCGTGTTGCCGGCGGTGATCGATGCGCTGATCGCGTCTTCCGACGACTTGCCCGAGGGGATCGCGGCGGCGGTGACCTGCTCGTCGGGGTGGTCTTCGTTCCAGGCCTCGACCACGTCTTCGGCCCAGGCGATCTCCTGCTCGTTCGTCGAGTACCAGATCGTGATCGGACCGGAGGTCAGCTCTCCCCCTTCGGGAGCACCGGTCCCGGCGGTCGAGCCGCACGCCGCGAGGGGCAAGGCGAGGGCGGCCAGTGCAACGACTCCTGCATAACGCTTCATTGCGGCAAACTCCTTTGTTCGGAAGCCGCGCTTGCGAGCTTCCTTGCTGTGCTTGAGGTTCGATCTCTCCTGGTGAGGCCGAACACAGGTTAGTAAACCGGTTTTGTGAAGGAATGTCAATCACTGCATACAGATTCACCGAAACTGGCTCAAATGTTCGGATCGCGACCCACACTCACCGCCGGTTGGCAGGTTCAGAAACGCTAAACAGAACTAAATCAGCGAGCCCATGAACTCGCTCCGACGAATCTCCCCTCCCGTGGCGGCGCCTCGTGCCACGGTCGGGACATCGGGCGACACAACCTTCAGATCTGCGGAGACGCCGCGCATTTGACTTCATGTCGACATGAAGTCGCAGACAGGCGAAGAACACCACTCCGCCCCTCCGGAAGGACCCCTCATGTACGACGCGATCGCGATCGGCGAGTCTCCCGCGGAGTTCCGCGCACGATCGCGGGCGCAGCTCGCGGAGTACGCCGACGTCGAGATCCGCGACCTCGCAGCGACAGGCGTCCGTGGCACCGAGGGAGCGTTCGTCGTCGATCTCGCGGACGGCGGCGTCGCCGAGGCCCGAAGCGTGATCCTCGCCACCGGCGTCGCCGACGACCTGCCACCGGTCCCAGGGCTCGGCGAGCTGTGGGGCACTCGGGCGTTCGTCTGCCCGTTCTGCGACGGGCACGAGCATGCGGGCCGTCCCGTCGCAATCACCGGCGATCCGGCGCGGGCCGCGCACCTCATCGCCCTCCTCGGCCGCATCGTCGGGGAGATCACGGTCTTCCCCGCGGGCGCGGATCTCTCGATCGACGACGCGCGGATGCTGACCGACCTCGGCGCCGACGTGGCCGCACCGGTCGAGTCCGTGGCAGCGACCGACGACGGCGCCCGCATCCTGGCGGGCGGCTCGACGCACACCGTCGCCGGGATCTTCGTCGCCGCAGGATCAGTCGTGCATCGCGCGACGTTCGCTGATCAGCTGGGTGTGCAGCTGCTGCCCACGGGGTGGATCGAGATCAACGACTTCGGCCGCACGTCCGTTCCGGGAGTCTTCGCCGCCGGCGATCTCGCGCACCGCGCCTCCCTCCCCTGGCCCGATGGCATCCGTGCTGCTCGCCGCAGCCGCCGGTCAGCTCGCCGCCGTGGGCGTCATCCAGTCGCTCGTCCGCTGAGGTCCTCCCCCGTTTCGAGGAGCGCGACTGGCAGCCCCCACGCCCGGAAAGTTGCCAGTTGCGCTCCTCGAAGGCGGAAGGGGTGCCTAGACGGCCCCGAGGTCGATGCCCGAGGCCGCGGGCTCGGCGTAGTCGACCTCGCGCCACACATCGCCGACCCGCTCGAACGAGGTCACGCTCGACAGCGCGCATCGCCGGGTGCGCGGGTCGTGGCGCAGCGGCAGACCCGCGACCCGCAGGTGCGTGATCCAGATCGGCGCCTGATGCGAGACGATCACGACGTCCCCTGACTCGGTGCCGTGCCAGGCATCGCCCATCGCCGACAGCATCCGCTCGGCGATCGACTCGTACGCCTCTCCCCAGCTCGGCAGCGAGGGCCGCCGCAGGTGCCACCAGTTCAGCGGATTCAAGAGCGAGCGGCGCATCTGCGTGCCCTCGAACACGTTGGTCGGCTCGATCACGCGCTCCTCGATCGCGGGGACGAGATCGAACCGTTCGGCGAACGGCGCAGCCGACTCCTGGGTCCGCTCGAGCGGCGAGCACAGCAGCGTCGACACCTCGCGATCGAGACCGGCCACATGGTCGGCCGCCGCCTGCGCCATCCGGCGACCGGCCTCGCTCAGGTGGTAGTCCGGCAGCCGCCCGTAGAGCACGCGGGCGGGGTTGTGCACCTCACCGTGGCGGACGAGGTGCAGCCGGGACGCCACCACATCAAGCCTTGCTGTAGCGCGCGGACCCGAAGCCGAGGATCAGATATCCGATGTAGGGGAAGACGAACAGCAGGAAGAAGGAGAACAACCCGCCCTTGCCGAAGCGCTCACCGACCTTGATCGCGACGATGATGCCGAAGACGAATCCGACGATCGGGAGCAGGTACAGCAGGGCCAGCCAGCCGGACATCCCGGCGATACGAACGAGGATCACGACGTTGACGATGGGGATGATCGCGAGGATGCCGGAGTAGCCGGCCTTCTCGAAGAGCTTCCAGAGGCCGATCACGACCACGACGTAGAAGATGAGCCCGATCACGGTGGTGGTGCCGGAGAAGATCCCGGTGATCAGTTCGGTGATGCCGTTGGAATCGCTGGACATGGAGTTCCCTTCGTGTCGGTCACGGCGATCATACTGAGCCGCGGTGACGGAGACGGCGAGGCCTCGCCACCCACCGTAGAATGGGCGGGTTCACCACTCCCCAGATCAGGAGGAATCCTCCGTGCTTCGCACTCACTCCGCAGGTTCCCTGCGAGCCGAGAACATCGGTCAGACCGTCACCCTCACCGGTTGGGTCGATCGTCGCCGTGATCACGGAGGAGTCGCGTTCATCGATCTGCGGGATGCCTCCGGCATCGCCCAGGTCGTCATCCGCGATGAGGAGGTCGCGCACCCGCTGCGCAACGAGTTCGTGCTCAAGGTCACCGGAGAGGTGTCGCGTCGCCCCGACGGCAACGCGAACCCGAACCTCCCCTCTGGCGAGATCGAGGTCATCGCCGCCGAGGTCGAGGTGCTCAACGAGTCCGCTCCCCTGCCCTTCCAGGTCTCGACGGCTGTCGCCGACACCGAGACCGTCGGCGAGGAGGCCCGCCTCAAGTACCGCTATCTCGACCTGCGCCGCCCAGCGACGGCATCCGCGCTGCGTCTGCGCTCGAACGTCTACAAGGCGATCCGCGATGTGCTGCACGGCGAAGACTTCACCGAGGTCGAGACGCCGACCCTGACCCGGTCGACCCCCGAGGGCGCCCGCGACTTCGTCGTGCCCGCACGCCTGCACCCCGGCAGTTGGTACGCCCTGCCGCAGTCGCCGCAGTTGTTCAAGCAGCTGCTCATGGTCGGCGGTGTGGAGAAGTACTTCCAGATCGCGCGTTGCTACCGCGACGAGGACTTCCGCGCCGACCGTCAGCCGGAGTTCACGCAGCTCGACATCGAGATGAGCTTCGTCGACCAGGAAGACGTGATCACACTCATGGAGTCGCTCGTCGTCGCCATGTGGAAGACCATCGGTGTCGAAGTGCAGACCCCGCTGCCGCGTCTCACCTACGCCGACGCCATGGCCAAGTATGGCTCGGACAAGCCCGACCTGCGCTTCGGACTCGAGCTCGTCGAGGCGACCGAGTACTTCGCCGAGACGCCGTTCCGGGTCTTCCAGGCCGAGTACGTGGGTGCGGTGCGGATGCCCGGCGGCGCCTCGCAGCCGCGCAAGCAGCTCGACGCCTGGCAGGACTGGGCCAAGCAGCGCGGCGCGCGCGGCCTCGCCTACGTGCTGTTCAACGAGGACGGGACGCTCGGCGGCCCCGCCGCGAAGAACCTCTCCGAGGCCGAGCAGGCCGGACTCGCCGCATTCGTGGGCGCCGAGCCCGGCGACTGCGTGTTCTTCGCCGCAGGCTCCACGAAGGAGAGCCGCGCACTGCTCGGCGCCGCCCGCGTCGAGATCGGCCGCCGTCTCGGTTACCTCAACCCCGACGAGTTCGCCTTCACCTGGGTCGTCGACGCGCCGATGTTCGAGCCGGCGGCGGATGCTGTCGCCTCGGGCGACGTCGCCGTCGGCGCCGGCGCCTGGACCGCCGTGCACCACGCGTTCACCGGCCCGAAGCCGGAGTTCGAGGACACCTTCGACACCGACCCCGGCTCGGCCCTGGCCTTCGCGTACGACATCGTGTGCAACGGCTCGGAGCTCGGCGGCGGCTCGATCCGCATCCACCGTGAGGACGTGCAGAAGCGCGTCTTCGAGGTCATGGGCATCAGCGACGAGGTCGCGCAGGAGCAGTTCGGATTCCTGCTCGACGCCTTCAAGTTCGGCGCCCCGCCGCACGGCGGGATCGCGCTGGGCATGGACCGCGTGCTGCAGCACCTGTCGAAGAGCGAGTCGATCCGCGACGTCATCGCGTTCCCGAAGTCGGGCGGCGGCTTCGACCCGCTGACCTCGGCTCCGGCACCGATCAGCGCCGAGCAGCGCGCAGAGGCCGGCGTCGACTTCGTCCCGGAGGACGACGAGGCCTGAGTCTCGGCACCCTCGGTCGTTGAGCGAGCGAAGCGAGACGAAACGCCCCTACACACCGCGTTTCGTCTCGTCGCTGCGCTCCTCGCTCAACGACCGGGTCGCTGCGCTCCTCGCTCAACGACCGGGACGCTGCGCTCCTCGCTCAACGACCGGGACGCTGCGGCGTCAGCGCAGCGCGGCCAGCGCCGGCGCGATGTTCTCGTTCCAGACGTCGACCCCGAGCTTCGCGATCAGCGCCACGACCACGATGAGGAACACCACCCGGATGAAGCGCGCGCCGCGCGAGATCGCCATCCGCGAGCCGAGATAGCTGCCCGCGACGTTCGCGACCGCGAGGATGCCGCCGAGGAGCCACAGCACCGAGCCGTGCGGGATGAACAGCAGCAGCGCGCCGGCGTTGGTCGCGAGGTTGACGATCTTCGCCTTCGCGCTCGCCTGGAGGAAGTCGTAGCCGAGCAGGGCGACGAGCGCGATGACGAGGAAGGTCCCTGTGCCCGGTCCGATCATGCCGTCGTAGAAGCCGATCCCGAGCCCCGCCGCCCCCGCCATGACGTGATGCCTGTGTCCGCTGAAGCGCAGCTTCGTCGCCGCACCCATCTGCGGCCGGAACGCCGTGAACAGCGCCACCGCGAGCAGGGCGACGACGATGATCGGCTTGAAGGCGGCCGACGGCAGGATGGTCGCGACCGCGGCGCCTCCGAAGGATCCGGCGAGCGCGATGCCCGCCATCGGCAGGGCCGTGCGGATGTCGGGTTTCGCTCGGCGGTAGTACGTGACGCTGCTGGTCGCCGTGCCGAAGACCGAGGCGAGCTTGTTCGTGGCGAGCGCCTGCACCGGCGCGATCCCGGGGATCAGCAGCAGTGCCGGCAGCTGCAGCAGCCCTCCGCCGCCGACGACCGCATCGATCCAGCCGGCGGCGAACGCCGCGATGACCACGAGGATCAGGGTCCCCCAGGTGAGCTGCTCGAGCCCCAGCATCGCGCCGATCTCCATCCCTCCAGGATGTCAGACCGAAGTGCTCACGCCGGCGCGCTCACGCCGACGCGGACTCCCCCGACGCTGACTCCCCCGACGCTGTGCCGTCGTCGATGTCGTCGACATCGGAGAGGTCCTCGACCTGAATCGGCGTCCGGCCGTCGAACAGCACTCCGATGCCGTACTCCTCGCCCATGGCGAGCACGCATTCATCGAAGCGGAGCATCCAGCTCCCGTCGCGCCAGATCACGGCCTCGGGGCGGGCGAATGGCGCCTCGGGTCCGCGCAGCAGTTCGAGCGCGTGCGCGTCCAGCGCCCACGTCGCGTCCTGCAACTCGGTGAGCAGGAAGGCGGATGCCGCCGCGACGAGCGCGTCGAACTCGTCCACAGCGATCTCGGCGGCGGCGATGGCCTCGCCCGTCGCGGGGCCGGCGGGCTCCATCACGAGGTGGATCCGCCGGTAGCCGTCTCCCGGGAGATCCCCCGACCAGCAGGACAGTTCCGTAGGGGCATCGATCGAGGAGAAGGGAATTCCGCGGACATGGATCACCTCGGGCAGTGCGCTCATGCGCCCAGTCAACCATCCCTGGCCAACCCTCCACCACGGCGTCACCACTCGTTCACCGAGCCCGAGACATCCCGTAACCCTGCACCCGTAGCGTCCACTCGCAACCCGAACCGGCCCACCCGGCCGGACACCGAGAGGACCACCCCCATGGCACACTTCCCCCGTCGCGCGCGCTTCGGCGCCGGCATCGCCCTCGCCGCCACCGCGGCGTTCGTGCTCACCGGATGCGCCAGCGGCACCGCTGCTCCGGCATCCGAGGGCGACGCCGTCGATGCGGCCGCCGCGACCTCCCTCGCCGACTTCGGCACCTTCGAGGAGCTCGAGGCAGCCGCCAAGGCCGAGGGCGCGCTCAACGTCATCGCTCTCCCCCGCGACTGGGCGAACTACGGCGAGATCCTCGACCTCTTCGCCGAGCGCTACCCCGAGATCACGATCACCGAGGCCTCGCCCGACGTGTCCAGCGCCGAGGAGATCCAGGCGGCCGAGACGAACAAGGGCCTCGACACGGCTCCCGACGTCTTCGACCTCGGACTCACCGTGGCCCTGCAGAACACCGACCAGTTCGCTCCCTACAAGGTCGAGACCTGGGACGACATCCCCGACGAGCTCAAGGAGTCCACGGGCCTCTTCGTCGGCGACTACGGCGGGTACATGTCGATCGGCTACGACTCCTCGAAGTACCCCGAGCCCACCGAGCTGGCCGACCTGCTCGGCGCCGACTACAAGGGAGCCGTCGCGATCAACGGCGACCCGACGCAGGCGGGTGCGGCCTTCGCGGCCGTCGGGCTCGCGACCGTCCAGTCCGACGGCACGCTCGACGACTACCAGCCGGGCATCGACTTCTTCTCCGAGCTGCAGAAGGCCGGCAACCTGCTCAAGGTCGACGTCACGACCGCGACCATCGCGAGCGGTGAGACGCCCGTCGTCTTCGATTGGGACTACCTGAATGCGACGCACACCACCGACAACGAGGACTGGAAGGTCGTCGTGCTCGACGGCACCGGCTACGCCGGCTACTACAACCAGGCCATCAACGTCGACGCTCCGCACCCGGCTGCCGCTCGTCTGTGGCAGGAGTTCCTCTACAGCGACGAGGTGCAGAACCTCTGGCTCGCGGGTGGCGCACGCCCGGCCCGCATGGAGGCCATGACGGATGCCGGCACGATCGACGCCGACCTCGCCGCAGCGCTCCCCGAGGCGCCCGCCGAGACCGTGGTCCCCACCGAGGAGCAGTCCACGAACGCCGGCACTCTGCTCGGCGAGAAGTGGGCAGCGGCGGTCCAGTGACCTCGACCGCACTCGCGGAGGAGACCGTGGAGACGGTCTCCTCCCTCCCGGCCGCCGAGTCCCCACGGACCCGGCGGCCGGCCGCGTCGCCGGCCTGGCTCGGCCTCGTGCCGTTCGCGGCATACATCGTGCTCTTCCTCGCCGTGCCCACGGTGCTCGCGATCGGCTCGGGCTTCTTCACGAAGGACGGTTCGTTCACCTGGACCAATGTCGCCGCTCTCGGCGACCCGGTGATCATCAACACCTTCGCGAACTCCGCAGGGATCTCGCTGGTCACGGCTGTGGTCGGCGCGGTCCTCGGCGCACTCGTCTGCTATGCCCTGCTCGGCATGAACCCGGATGGCGCGGTGCGCCGCACCGTGGATGCCGCCGCCGGCGTCCTCGCGCAGTTCGGCGGCGTGATGCTCGCCTTCGTGTTCATCGCCACGATCGGCATCCAGGGCGTCGTCAAAGTGTTCCTGCAGGACACGTTCGGCATCGACATCTACGCCGACGGGACCTGGCTCTACGAACTGCCCGGCCTGATCCTGCCCTACATCTATTTCCAGGTGCCGCTGATGGTGATCACGTTCATGCCCGCACTCGCGGCGCTCAAGCCGCAGTGGGCCGAGGCCAACCTCACGCTGGGCGGCACACGTGCCAGCTTCTGGCTGCGCATCGGGATCCCCGTGCTCGCGCCGTCGTTCCTCGCCAGCCTGCTGCTGCTCTTCGCGAACGCCTTCTCCTCGTACGCGACCGCCGCAGCTCTCGCCAGCCAGGGATCGCAGATCGTCCCTCTGCAGATCCGCACGGCGCTCACCAGTGAGACCCTGCTCGGCCGCGAGAACCTCGCTGGCGCTCTCGCACTCGGCATGATCGTCGTGGTCGGAGTCGTCATGGCCCTGTACTCGCTCATCCAGCGCCGGGCAGCGAGGTGGCAATCGTGAACCGTCTCGCACCCTCGCTCGCGACCCGGTGGATCATCGGCATCCTGGTGGGCGCGTTCTTCGCGATCCCGCTGGTGGCGACCCTGCTGTACACGCTGCGGATGCCGGACGGTTCGTACTCGCTCGCACGATGGGCCGGGCTGTTCGACCCGGCGATGAATGCGACGCTCAAGCCCATCTGGACAGGCCTCGGCAACTCGCTCGTGCTCGCCGTCGTGACGGTCGCGATCGTGCTGCTCCTGCTCGCACCGACCATGATCCTCGTGAACCTGCGCTTCGCGAGGCTCACACCGGTCTTCGAGTTCGCCGTGCTGCTGCCGATCTCGATCCCGGCGATCGTCCTCGTCGTCGGACTCGCGCCGATCTACCTGCAGATCGGACGCACCCTCGGCACCGGCGCGTGGACGCTGGCCTTCGCCTACGGCATCACGGTGCTGCCGTTCGCCTACCGTTCGATCCAGGCGTCGATCGACGCGGCGGATCTGAAGACGCTGTCGGAGGCGGCCCGCTCGCTGGGCGCGAGCTGGCCGACCGTCGTCCTCCGTGTGCTCGCGCCGAATCTGCGTCAGGGGCTGTTGGCGGCATCCCTCATCTCGATCGCCGTCGTGCTCGGCGAGTTCACGATCGCCTCGCTGCTCAACCGTCAGGTCTTCCAGACCGCCATGGTCGTCGTGCAGAAACAAGACGGCTACCTGCCCGCGATCTTCACCCTGCTGGCGCTGCTGTTCTGCTTCGTCCTGCTCCTGCTCATCGGCCGCGTCGCCCGCGGCACCGGAAAGGCCCGCTGATGCGTCGTACTGCGCAACCGAAGGAAGTCGAAGTGACCCTCCCCGCAACCGCCGACAACATGCTGCTCGCCGAGGCCGGAGAGGGCACCCGAGTGCAACTGCAGGGCATCGTCAAGAGCTACGGGTCGAACACCGTGCTGCACGGCGTCGACCTCGACATCGCGCCGGGCGAGTTCGTCTCGCTGCTCGGCCCCTCGGGATGCGGAAAGACCACGCTGCTGCGCGTGCTCGCGGGCCTCGAAGGGGCCGACCGGGGCACCGTGCTGCTCGGCGGCGGCGACGTCTCCCGCGTGCCCACGAACAAGCGCGACATCGGCATGGTGTTCCAGTCGTACTCGCTGTTCCCGCATCTGAGCGTCGTCGACAACACCGCGTTCGGCTTACGCCGCCGCGGGGTGGGCAAGGCGGATGCTGCGACGAAGGCACGCGACGCGCTGGCCCTGGTCGGACTCGCAGACTTCGCCGAGCGCTTCCCCCACCAGCTCTCCGGCGGACAGCAGCAGCGCGTGGCGCTCGCCCGTGCGCTCGTCACGGAGCCGAAGGTACTGCTGCTCGACGAGCCGCTGTCTGCGCTGGACGCCAAGGTCAGGGTGCAGCTGCGCGATGAGATCCGTCGCCTCCAGCTGCGCCTCGGCATCACGACCGTGTTCGTCACGCACGATCAGGAGGAGGCGCTGGCCGTCTCCGACCGCATCGCCGTGATGAACTCGGGGCGGATCGAGCAGATCGGCTCTCCTGAGCAGCTCTACACCGCACCGTCGACGGCGGGCGTCGCCGCGTTCGTCGGTCTGTCCAGCGTCGTCTCCGGCGTCGCCGAGGGCGACCACGTGGTCGTGTGGGGACAGCGGCTCCCCCTGCAGGTCCCCGCCGACGGTCCCGTCGACGTCTACCTCCGTCCCGAGAACGTGCGCTTCGCATCGGAGGCGGATGCCGCGACCGACGCGATCGTCGAGGAGAGCACCTTCCTCGGCAGCATGCGGCGCACGCTCGTGCGCACGGAGTCGGGCGAACGGGTACGGGTGCAGCATGCTCCGGGCACGCACCCGGCGTTCGGCGACCGCGTGCGGATCGCTCTCGCCCCGGAGCCGGTCGCGGTGCACCCGCGGGGTTGAGTCCGCTCTACCCACCGAGCGGTGCGCCGGTATACCGTGATCCGCGAGGACGCCTCCTCGACACGACGACGAAAGGACACCCGATGGCAGCGAAATGGGAGCTGTACACCGACGGCGGAGGAGAGTTCCGGTTCCGCCTCAAGGCCGGCAACGGCGAGGTCATCGCGCTCTCCAGCGAGAGCTACTCCTCGAAGTCGGGTGCTCTGAACGGAATCGATTCGGTCCGCAGGAACGCGGATGCCGAGATCGTCGACGTCGACTGACCCGGCACCACGACGCCCCCTGCCGCGGCTGCGGCAGGGGGCGTCGTGGTGCCGGCGTCAGATCTCGAGCTGGCCTGCGATCCCGGTGAGCTTGTGCCGGGCGAGTGCGAGATTCGCCTTGGCGCGGTCGAGCACGAGGTACACGAACAGGCCGTCCTTGCCGTCCCCGTTCAGGACGTTGATGAGATGATACTGCTCATCGAGCGTGATGAGGATGTCGTCGATGCGTCCGCTGAGTCCGAGCTGCGCCATGGTCTGCAGCTTCGCGCGGACCACGTTCGAGTTTCCGGCGGCCGCGATCTCCAGGTCGAAGCCCGGGTAGCCTCCGTGCGCGAGGGCCATACCCGATCCCGAGTCGACGATCGCGACGCCGGTCGCTCCGTCGATCGCCAGAAGGTCCTGAACTGCCTGTTCCAGATGTGCCATCACTGCTCTTTCTTGTTCGGTGCCATTGTGGCCGGGTTCGTCATCGCGGTCGGGGGCGAGGTCAGCCGTCCGGACAGCAGCCGCCGTCGGGGCGAGGTCAGCCGTCGGTGCAGCATCCGCCGTCTCCAGGACGCGCGACGACGGGACCGCGTCGACCTGCGCGGATGAACGACGCAGCGCTCCGCGGCTGACCTCTTCACGGACATCGGCGAACTCGACGCGGTCATCGGCGTCGTCGAGAGCCTCGTCCTCGGGCGCGAGTCCCGCCGCAAACGGCGGCAGAGCGCGGGAGTCGCCGTAGGCGACATGCTGCACGACGCTCACGGAATCGGCCTCGGCGGGCGCTGCTCCACCGGGCAGTCCGCTCGGCGACTCGCCTGGCGACGGAGAACCGAGCTGCATGAACAGCGCCTCGATCTGCCCCAGTGGGTCGTCCGCACCATCGAGCGCCGCACCGTCGAGTACGGCACCGTCGAGTACGGCACCGCTCGCTGAACGGTCGTCGACGTCACGCCGGCGACGGCTGAAGATAGCCATCACGCGTCCCCCTTGCCCCAGTCAAGAATCGCGCTGCCCGTCGATCGATCCCCCAGGATCAGACGAGCAGTTCCCCGTGCCGCACCGCCCCCGCGGTACGACACGGCGACTCTAACAGCCGGGGTGCCCGAGGGGGCAACCCCGTCGGAGGTCTTCGACCCCCGACGGGGGTCGACTCAGAGCACTCGCGAGAGGAAGTCCTTCGTGCGCTGATGCTGCGGGTTCGAGAGGACCTCACGCGGGTCGCCCTCCTCGAGGATGTGCCCGCCGTCCATGAAGATCAGGCGCGAGCCCACCTCACGGGCGAAGCCCATCTCGTGAGTGACGACGAGCATCGTCATGCCCTCATCGGCGAGCGACCGCATGACCTGCAGCACTTCGCCCACCAGCTCAGGATCGAGCGCCGACGTGGGCTCGTCGAACAGCATCATGTCCGGGTTCATGCACAGTGCCCTGGCGATCGCCACGCGCTGCTGCTGCCCGCCCGAGAGCTGACCCGGGAACGCATCGGCCTTGTGATCCATCCCCACCCGACCGAGCATCTCGTGGGCGATCCGCTCGGACTCTGCTTTGCCCCTCTTCTTGACCCGGCGCTGGGCGATCGTGAGATTGCCGAGAACGCTCATGTGCGGGAAGAGGTTGAAGCTCTGGAACACCATGCCGATGCGGGTACGCACCCGATCGATGTCGACGTCGGGGTCGGTGATGTCGATCCCCTCGATCAGCACCTTGCCGTCGGTGGGATCCTCCAGCAGGTTCACCGAGCGCAGCAGAGTCGACTTGCCCGAGCCGGACGGCCCGATCACGCAGACCACCTCGCCCGCGTGAACGGTCAGGTCGATGCCCTTGAGCACCTCGTTGTCCCCGTAGGTCTTGACGAGCTGCTGCACGTCGATCGCAGGGGCGTGGATATCGATCAGGTCGGTGCTCATCGCTGCCTCGCCATCCGTCGCTCGAGGTACGCGGTGTACCGCGTCAAGGGAATCGTCACGATCAAGTAAAGGAGCGCCGCCATGATGAGCGGCGTCGCGTTGGAGTTCTGCGTTGTCGCGTCCCTCGCGAAGTTCGTCAGTTCTTTCGACCATGGCAGCGTCCCGACGACGAAGAGCAGTGACGTGTCCTTCAGCAGCAGAACGAACTCGTTCGTCAGCGGCGGGATGATGATGCGGAAGCCCTGAGGAACGACCACCCAGAACGTCGTCTTCATCGGAGACATGCCCAGTGAACGAGCTGCTTCCGTCTGTCCCTTCGGAACCGCCTGGAGACCGGCCCGGATCGTCTCCGCCATGTACGCGGAAGCGACGAGGATCAGACCGACGAGGCCGAGCACCACCGGACCACCGAGCTTGGCACCCGACACCCCGACGGCGATCGGGAGGATGAACCCGATCGCGAAGATGGTGAGGATCGCCGGGAGCCCCCGGAACAGCTCGATCCACGCCGTCGCGATCCACCGGAACGGCCCGATGCTGGACATCTTCAACAGGGCGAGGAAGATGCCGAGCAACAAGCCTCCGGCGAAAGCCACCGCGGTGAACCACAGCGTATTGAACAGTGCGGTGGTGATGATCCCCGGGAACATCTTCGCCGCGACCTCGGGGTTGAAGAAGAGCGGTCCGAGCTTCGCCCAGTTGGTCGCGAGCGCAGCCCACACCACAAGGGCGATGAGTACGGCGTAGACCGTGTACCGGTACAGCTTCTGTTTCTGCGTGCGCCTCAACGCCATCGTCAAGGTCCTCCCTGCTTCTCCGGCCCGCCGATCAGTTCGCCGTGAAGTAGGTGTCGTAGATCGTGTCGTACTCGCCGCTGTCGCGGAGCTCCTGCAGAGCGCCGTTGACCGCATCGAGGAGTTCCGTCTTCTTGCCCTTCTCGAAGGCGAAGCCGTAGGACTCGTCGGTCTCGTAGGTCTCGACGATCTCGTACGCGCTGTCGGCCTTCTCGTGCTCGAGGTTGACCGGCTGGTCCTGCAGGATCGCGTCGATCTGGCCTGCCTGGATCGCCGGCCACAGCTCCCCGTCGGACGGGTACTGCACCAGCGTCGCCTCCGGTGCGTTCTCGCCCGCGTAGGTCTCACCGGTCGTGCCCTGCTGCACACCGACGTTCTTGCCCGCGAGGTCGTCGATGCCCGTGATGCCCGAGTCCGTGCGGACGAGAAGCGACTGCAGCGAGTCGTAATACGGGTCGGAGAAGTCGATGTTCTCCTTGCGCTCGTCGGTGATGGTCATCGCCGACGCGCCGACGTCGCACGTGCCGGCGGCGAGGGTCGTGCCCGACTGCAGCGCATCGAACCCGACGTCCTGAACCGAGAGCTTGAGGTCGAGCTTCTTCGCGATCGCGTCGAGCAGGTCGATGTCGAAGCCGGTGTAGCCGGTGCCATTGTCGCCGCCCTCGAACTCGAAGGGCGCGTAGGGGATGTCCGAGCACACCGTCAGTGTGCCCGCCTCGACGAGACCGTACGGGTCGTCCGCGGCGTCGCCGGATCCTGCATCGGACGCGCCGGTCGCGCAGCCTGCGAGAGCGAGGGTGGCGGCGGCCGCGAGCGCGATGCCAGCGAAGGTGGAACGACGGTTCATGGCGATCTCCTGAGAGTCGAGGATGTGAGCCTCACGGTCAGTGGGCTGATAGGTCAACATCTTGGCACGGGGTGTGCGGATGACCCACTAACACTGACGCATCGCCGATTACGGTTTTGTTTCGGCCCCGGGAATACGCGGATTCAGGCCTCGAAGTCCACCGCGACACGCGAGGCGACCACCGATCGGACGTACGCGACGACGTCCTCGTGAGCCGGGTGCACCTGGTACGCCTCGAGCTCCTCGATCGAGTCGAAGTCGGCGACCAGCGTGACGTCCCAGTTGGCATCGGGGTACGCGGCATTGGCGCCGGCCGAGATCGAGCGCAGCTGCGGCACGACCCCGTCGAGCGCGTTCAGGCGGCGGGCGACCTCGGCGGCCTGCTCGGCGCGAACGGCGGCGTCCTCGGCGGCGAGCTTCCAGGTCACGACATGTCGGATGGTCATCGGGATCCCTCCGGATCGTTCAGGGCGTCGGATCGCACGGCCTCTTCGAGAGCCGTGCGCAGTCTGTCTGCCTGCAGGCGCCAGTGCGCGTGCAGTTCGCCGTCGATGAGCACGACGGGGATCTTCTCCCACCACAGCGCGTGCAAGGCCGGATCATCCGCGATCGACGCCTCGACGATCTCGATACGCTCGGCGGCGGCATCCGGAAGCTCTGCGACGACCGTGTCGATGATCTCGGACGCGACGTCGCAGAGGTGGCAGTCGGGCTTCGAGATCAGCGTGAGCGTGGTCACGCCGAGGGAACCTCGACCTCGCGGCCCTGGGCGATCCACTCACCGGTGCCGCCCTCGACGTTGGTCGCGTCGTAGCCGCGCGCCTCGAGCGCCTCGACCACGCGAGCCGAACGGCCGCCGGCTTGGCAGATCACGTCGAAGGCCTCGCTCGGAAGCTCCTCGAGGCGCTCGCCGATCTGCGACATCGGGATGTTGACGGCGCCGGGAACGTGCCCGGCGGCGAACTCATCGACCTCGCGGACGTCGATGAGAGGGGTGGCAGAGCGCTCGGCGAGCTCGGCGACGGTGATCGACTTCATGGCTTCCTCCTGCGTGGTGGGGTTCGTGCAGAGAGACACAAAGCGCCCGTCCGGAGACAGGCGCTCGGTGTCTGGCCGCTTACTTCTTGTTGCGGCGCTGGTGACGAGTCTTACGAAGCAGCTTGCGGTGCTTCTTCTTCGCCATGCGCTTGCGGCGCTTCTTGATGACAGAACCCACGGAAACCTCACTAAGTCAGGGGCTGGGTGTCACGCGTGGCGGACACCCGGGTACGGGCACGGAAAAATGCCTCGGAACAGTCTAGCAAACCGGCGGAGTGCTAACCGACGTCGGCGATGGGCCTCTGCAGCGCTTCGGCCACGGCCGACTCGGGGACGCGGAAGCTGCGCCCGAAGCGGATCGCCGGCAGCTCCCCCGCATGCACCAGCCGATAGACGGTCATCTTCGACACGCGCATGAGTTCGGCGACCTCGGCCACCGTGAGGAACTTGACGTCAGGAACTTCGGGCATCCCACGTACCCCTTTCTCGATGTGCACACTCTATGGGTTGCCTGGGACACATGTAAACCCATGTGACTGCTGTGACCCACAGCGGAGGCATAGCGTCCATCCCGCGTCCTGCCAGGCTCGACTGGCAGCGTAGGAGCACCGCGCGAGTCGGGCACTGCTCGCGCCGGCGGACTGGGGTCCGCGGCACGCCCCTGACGACACGCCCCCTGTCGTCAGGGGCGTTCTGCGAGAACGGTCGGGTGGGTCAGGAACCGAGCCGCTTCAGAGCCGCCGTCACCACGTGCTTCGCGGATGCCGCCGCGCGTCCGACGACCTCTGCCGCGTGCGCTGCTCCGTCCGGGAGGGGCTGGCCAGGGTACGCGATGTCGGGCGCCTCGTCGCCGTAGGCGTCGATGAGGAAGGGCACCAACCAGTCGTCGACGGCCTCCAGCGGCTCGACCGCGAGGCTGTAGAAGCGCCGCTGTCCGTCCTCCCGCACGCTCACGAGCTCCGACTCGCGGAGCACCTTGAGGTGCTTGGACACCGTCGGCTGGCTGATGCCGAGGTCGGCGACGATCTGGCTCACACTGGTGCCGGCATCTCCCTCGTTCGACCGACGCAGCAGGAGCTGGAGGATGTCGCGCCTCGTACCGTCCGCGATCACGTCGAAGATGTCCGTCATGTGTTCAGGCTAGCCGCCCCGGGCACGGAGTACCATGACGAGGGCTCGGCGATCACCGCCGGCATCCGCGACGAGCGGCGAGGTCAGGCGAAGGGGGACGCGATGTCGGGCATCGTGTCTGCGTCGTCCCCTCGTCATCGCCTGCAGGGCGCCGCGGCCCGTGCCAAGCACATCGTGACCTCGTCGCCGTCGCGATTCGCGATCGTGATCTTCGCGCTCCTCATCCTCGTCTTCACGGTGCTGCTCTCGCTGCCGATCGCCTCGGCCTCCGGAGAGGTGACGCCTCTCAGCGACGCCCTGTTCACCGCCGTCTCGACCATCTGCGTGACCGGTCTGTCGACCGTCGACATGGCGACGCATTGGTCGCCGTTCGGGCACGTCCTCGTGTTCATCGGTGTGAACGTCGGCGCGCTCGGCGTCCTCACCCTCGCTTCGCTCATGGGCATGCTCATCTCGAAACGACTCGGCCTCCGAGCCAAGCTCATGGCGGCGGGAGACACCAATCCCCTGCGCGCGCACGGCGGCGTGGTGAACGAGAGCCAGACGGTGCGCCTCGGCGAGGTCGGCCAGCTGCTGACGACCGTCGCGATCTCGTCCCTCGTGATCGAGGGAGCACTGGCGGTGCTGCTCTACCCGGCACTGGTGATGGCGGGCGTCGACCCGATCGCCGCCCTGTGGGAGGCGCCCTACTTCGCGGCGATGGCGTTCACCAACACCGGATTCGCACCGAATGCGGGCGGCGTGGGGGTGTTCGCGGACGACTACCTCGTGCTCGTGCTGCTCATGACCGGGGTGTTCCTGGGCAGCATCGGATTCCCCGTCATCTACACGCTCGCCAAGCACGTCTGGCACGTGAAGCGATGGTCGCTGCACTCCAAGCTGACCATCGTGACGACTGTGCTGCTGTTCTTCATCGGCGCCGCCGTGTTCCTCATCCTCGAGTACGAGAATCCGAAGACGTTCGGATCGATGGACGCCGGCGAGACGACGTTCCAGGCGTTCTTCCTCTCCGCGATGACCCGCTCGGGCGGATTCAGCATCATCGACATCTCGGATCTGAACGGCTCGTCCCTGCTGGCTGCCTCCATGCTCATGTTCGTCGGCGGAGGGTCCGCGTCCACCGCGGGAGGCATCAAGGTCACCACGCTCGCGGTGCTCGCGATCGCCGTCTGGTCGGAGGCGAAGGGGCGTCAGTCGGTGCAGGCCTTCGGACGTCGGATCCCCAGCGACGTGCAGCGCGTCGCGCTCAGCGTCGTCGCCTGGGGCGCGACCATCGTGGCGCTGTCGACCATCGTCATCGCGCAGATCACGAAGGACGACATCAGTCACGTGCTCTTCGATGTGATCTCCGCGTTCGCGACGGTCGGGCTCTCCACTGGTCTCACCGAGTCGTTGCCGGACGCCGGCTCCTACGTGCTCGCGGCCACCATCTTCATGGGGCGCGTTGGTACAGTGACACTCGCCGCGGCAGTCGCCGCGACGTCGCGAACGCAGTACTACTCACTGCCGGTTGAAAGGCCGATCGTTGGTTGAAGTCCTCCGGGGCGATGCGCCCGTCCTCGTGATCGGTCTCGGTCGCTTCGGTGCCGCCTGTGCGGGCGAGCTCGACCGCCTCGGCCGCGAGGTGCTCGCGATCGACGGCAACCTCGAACTCGTGCAGAAGTGGTCGGACCGGGTCACGCACACCGTTCAGGCGGACGCCAAGAACATCGACGCCCTCCGGCAGATCGGAGCGCAGGACTTCCAGGTCGCGGTCGTCGCCGTGGGCTCGTCGATCGAGGCGTCCGTGCTCATCACCGCGAACCTCGTCGACCTGAAGGTCCCCCAGATCTGGGCCAAGGCCGTCTCGCAGTCGCACGGCAAGATCCTCGCCCGCGTCGGCGCGAACCACGTCATCTATCCCGAGCGCGAAGCCGGCGAGCGCGTCGCCCACCTCGTGTCGGGGCGGATGCTCGACTTCATCCGCTTCGACGACGACTTCGTCCTCGCCAAGATGTACCCGCCCAAGTTCATCCGCGGCATCGGCCTCAACGAGTCCGGCGTGCGCTCGAAGTACAAGGTCACCGTCGTCGGGGTGAAGAGTCCCGGCAAGCCGTTCCGCTACGCGGAGGCCAACACGATCGTGACGAACCACGACCTCATCATCGTCTCCGGGACCAACAGCGACATCGAGCGCTTCGCCGCCCTGGATCGCTGACCTCGGATCCGGCATATCCCCCGCGCGACGGATGCCGTCGCCGACCGTCCCGTGCTGGGATGGGGATATGAGCGATCAGACAGCGGCTCCGCCCGTTCTCGCCCTCCGCGGGCTCCGCAAGCATTTCGGCCAGACGATCGCCGTCGACGATCTGTCCCTCGACGTGCCGCCGGGCACGATGCTGGGACTGCTCGGCCCGAACGGCGCGGGCAAGACCACGACGCTCGCCATGACCACCGGACTGCTCCGACCGGATGCCGGTTCCGCGTGGATCCTCGGAGCCGATGTGTGGCAGAACCCCGCGGCCGCGAAAGCCCGGATGGGAGTGCTGCCCGACGGCATCCGCATGCTCGACCGTCTCAGCGGTTCGGAACTGCTGCGCTACAGCGGACTGCTGCGCGGCATGGCCGAGGCCGACGTGGTGTCGCGCTCGGGTGAGCTCCTCGATGCGCTCGGCCTCGCGGACGCCGGCGACACACTCGTCGTGGACTACTCCGCGGGCATGCGGAAGAAGATCGGGCTCGCCTGCGCGCTCATCCATGCGCCCCGTCTGCTCATCCTCGACGAGCCGCTCGAGGCCGTGGATCCCGTCTCGGGAGAGACCATCCGGCAGATCCTGCGGGCGTTCGTCGCGGGCGGTGGGACGGTCGTGCTGTCGAGCCATGTCATGGAGCTGGTCGAGTCGCTGTGCGACCGGGTCGCCGTCATGGCCGAGGGCCGCCTGCTCGCACATGGCACGCTCGACGAGGTGCGCGGCGGTGTCAGCCTGCAGCAGCGCTTCCTGTCGCTCGTCGGCGCCCACGAACTCGGATCGGAGACGCTCGCATGGTTGCGCTCCTCGTAAGCCTGCGCTGGCGGCAGCTCGCCCACCAGCTGGGGCGCAATCCGTGGATGATCGTCACGCTGATCATCACGGGTCTGCTCGCACTCGGAATGCTCGCCGTGCTCGCCGTGGGTCTGCTCGCGCTGCGGGTCGCCGCCCCCCAGGCAGCGATCACGGTCGCCGTACTGCTCGGAGCCGTCATCGTCGCCGGCTGGTGGATCGGTTCGCTGTTCGTGAGCGCCGACGACTCGCTCGCCGCCGAGCGCTTCGCCCTCCTGCCGGTCACGGCGGGCGCGCTGCTCCCCGGAATGGTCGTCTCGGGCGTGACGACCATCGGCGGTCTCGGCACCGCACTCGCGCTGCTGCTCATGCTGCTGGGATGGTCGGTGAGCGGGCCCGCGCTGATCGCGGCGATCCTGACCCTGCCGCTCGCTCTCGCGACCTGCGTCCTCGGTGCGCGTGTGCTCGGCGGCGTCCTCGCGCGGTGGCTGGCGCGACGGCGTGCCCGTGATCTCGTGGTCACCGTCGGCGTGCTGCTGCTGGCCTGCTCCGGCCTCATCCTCAACGTCGCGCTCACCGCCCTCACCCGCGTCGGCGACATCGGCGGCGCATTCGCGGGACTCGCCGACATGCTCGGCTGGACGCCGCTCGCCGCTGTGTTCGGCGCGCCGGCGGCATTGGCCGCCGGCGACCTCGCGGGCTTCGGCATCCGTCTGCTGATCGCTCTCGCGACGGTCGTCGTGCTGTGGTTCGCCGCCCGCGCGCTGCTGGCCGCCCGCCTCGTGGCGCCGATCCAGAGCAGCGGCGGTGGACGGGTCCGCTCCGGCGGATTCGTCGATCGGATGCTGCCCGCGACGCCCGTGGGCGCCATCGCCGCCCGGTCGCTGCGCTACTACCGCCGCGATCCGCGTCAGATCATCAACGTCGTGATGCTGCTCGCCCTGCCGGCGATCATCATCGGCATCACCGTGATGAACGGCCTGCAGGACGAGGGCATCGGCTTCGACGCCGTGATCACGCTGCTGCCGGCGATCAATGCGCTGCTCGCCGGCACGATCGTGCAGATGGCGGTCGCCTACGACAACGATGCGGTCGCCCTGCACGTGCTCACCGGAGTGAGTGGCCGGGCCGACCGTCTCGGGCGCCTGCTCGGATTCGGCATCATCGCGGTACCGGTGACGGTGGCTCTCTGCGTCGCGAGCTGCGCCCTGGCCGGGCGGATGGATCTGCTGCCGGCGAGCCTCGGTGCGGCTCTCGGTCTCAGCGCCGTGTCCGCGGCTGCCGGCGCCTGGGCGGGGAGCTTCCTGCCGGGCCGCGCTCCCGCACCCGAGTCAAACCCGTTCGGTCGGGGCTCGTCCGGTGGCGCCCAGTCGTTCGTCGCGATGCTCGTCATGTCGCCGATCACCCTCGTGCTGGGGGCACCGGCGCTCGGCTTCGCGATCGCCGCGATCTGGACTCCGGCGCTCGGCTGGGTGAGCCTGGCATGCGGACTCGTGATCGGTGCCGCCGCCCTGTGGGGCGGCGCAGTGCTGGGAGGGCGCATCCTCGACGGCCGCTGGCCGCAGGTGCTCGCAGAGGTCTCGAGCGAAGCCTGACCGCTGGCCGGGTCCCACCCGCTGCGGGGTCAGGCTCCGGCCGCGAGCTCCTTGGCGCGCGCGAGAGCCGCAGCGGCGGCATCCGAGAACACCCGGTCCAGCTGCGCGTCCTGGAGCACGGCGATCGCCCGCTCGGTGGTGCCCTTCGGGCTCGTGACCCGGCGGCGCAGTTCAGCCGGGTCCTCACCCGACGCGTCCAGCAACGCGCTGGCGCCGATGAAGGTCTGCTCGGCCATGAGCCGCGCGTCCTGTTCAGAGAAGCCCATGCCCACCGCGGCACGGGTGAGCTCCTCGATCAGGAGGAAGACGTAGGCGGGTCCCGATCCGGAGATCGTGGACAGCGCATCGATCTGCGACTCGGGCACCTCGATGACCGCCCCGACCGTCTCGAACAGGCGACGCACGACAGCGAGGTCGTCCGCGGATGCGGAGCCACCGGCAGCGATACCGGTGACGGCCCTTCCCACGGTCGCCGGGGTGTTCGGCATCGAGCGGATCACCCGCGCGTCCGCACCCAGCGCATCGGCGAACGTCTGCAGCGTGACCCCGGCCGCGATGCTCACGACGATCGCTCCCGGCGACAGGCGGGGCGCGATCTCCCTCAGCAGATCCGGCACCATCGCCGGCTTGACGCCGATGATGACGATGCCAGCGGATGCCGCGGCGTCGAGGTTGCCGTCGGGAGCGCTGTCCAGGGCGATGCTCGTGACGCCGGAGAGGCCGTCCAGCTCGGCGGCGCTGGCGCCGGTGCGGTTGGTGGCGGTGATCCCGCCGTCGACCCGGATGCCCGAGGCGATCACTCCGCGGAGGATGGCTCCTCCCATCGAACCGGCACCGAGGAACGCGAGAGCGGGAAGAGAGTCAGCCATGTCGTCATCCTACGGCGGGCTCGCAGGTGCTCCTTCGGCGCGGAGTCCTAGACTCGAGCCATGAGTGCATCTGGAGAGAGCAGAGCCATCATCGCGGCGTTCCTGGCGAACCTGGGCATCGCCCTGGCGAAGTTCCTCGCGTGGGCGCTCTCCGGATCGGCATCCATGCTCGCCGAGGCCATCCACTCGGTCGCCGATTCCGGCAACCAGCTGCTCCTCATGTTCGGCGGCAAGCGTGCCCAGCGCCGTGCGGACCGTGAGCACCCCTTCGGCTACGGTCGCGAACGGTACGTCTCGGCGTTCGTCGTGTCGATCATCCTGTTCTCCGTCGGTGGCGTCTTCGCCATCTACGAGGGCATCGACAAGCTGCGCAATCCGCACGAGCTCGATGCGACCTGGTGGTGGCTGCCCCTCGTCGTGCTGCTCGTCGCGATCGTCCTCGAATCGCTCTCGTTGCGCACCGCGATCAGGGAGAGCAACCAGGTCAGGGAGAAGGGCCAGTCGTGGGTGTCGTTCATCCGCCGCTCGAAGTCGCCCGAACTGCCCGTCGTGCTGCTCGAGGACACCGGCGCGCTCACCGGCCTCGCGTTCGCGCTGCTCGGCGTCGGGCTGACGCTCCTCACAGGGAACCCGCTGTTCGACGCGCTCGGCACGATCATGATCGGTGTCCTGCTCGTCGCCATCGCGATCGTGCTGGGCATGGAGACCAAGAGCCTCCTCATCGGCGAGGGCGCGAACCCGGCCGACCACGACCGCATCGTCGACGCGATCCAGGGGCCCGAGATCGAGAAGATCATCCACATCAAGACCCTCTATCTCGGCCCGGACGAGCTCATGGTGGCGGCGAAGATCGCGCTGAGCGCCGACAAGCCGCTGCGCGAGGTGGCCGACGACATCGATGAGATCGAGACGCGGATCCGGGCGGCTGTCCCGGTCGCACGAGTCATCTACATCGAGCCCGACGTGTACCGTCCGGCGATCGATCCCGAGCCGTCGACCGACGTGTTCGTGCTCAAGTCCTCGGACTGAGGCGCTCGTGCGCGCCGAACTCGACGCCGCCCTCGCTCGCGACGACCTTCCTCCGGAGGCGCGCGAGGGCCTCCGCAACGTGCGGGCCGTGCTCGATGCGGACCCTCAGGCCCGTCTGGAGTCGGTGACCGTCGTCGGCGCTCGACCCGAAGCGGTGATCGCCTTCGGCGACCCCCTCACCGCGGACCTCGTCGTCTACCTCCTGCACGGGACCGCGACGGATCTCCGGTCGCTCCCCGGCTGGGCGAGCGCGGCGCAGCGCTTGTGCGGTGATCTCATCCGCAGCTGCATCGTCCGAGGGCTGCCGCGCGACATCGCGGTGATCGTGTGGTTCGGCTGGGACAGCGGCGATCACTCCACTGCGCGCGCCACCACGCACGCGACGATCGGCGCGGCGAGGCTCGCCGTCGACATCGACCGCCTCGCGGTGCGGAACCCCGACGCGCACATCGCGCTGGTCACCTACTCGTACTCGACCACGCTGCTGGGCGAGCTCTTCGCGTTGAACCTCACCGACAGGGTGCGCACCGCCGTGTCGATCGCCTCGGCCGGGGTGACCTCGGCGGCGTCGATGGCTCTGTCGGACGCGATCTCCGAGGAGCGTCTCACGATGTACGCCACCGAGGCGGTGGCCGACACCATCGCCCCGCTCGGGCGTCTCGGACAGCATCCGATCGACCCGCGCGACATCGCCGGCGTGCGCGGCTACTCCTGCGATGGCGGCCCCGCGCCGGGCGTCGACGGCGGTCGCGTCACCGGGGCGGCTGTCTCGGGACACGCATCGCAGACCTGGACCGACGAGTACGGCATCGCCCACGTCGGCTACTTCGACGAGCGCACGCAGGGCTATCTCACGCTCGTCTCACTGCTCGCGGACGCGGTCGCGTCTGCACGCTGAGCACCCGCCCGCTGAGCACCTGCCCGTCGAGTCCGCCCCGGGCCGTCGACTACACGTGCACTCGGCGAGCGCACACCCTATCGACGCGAACAACCCGTCCACTCGGCGACCTCACGTGCATTCGGCGAGCGCACACCCGGTGCACGCCACCGCACCACGCCGCAGCCCCACGCCCATCCCCACAGCCGTCGACTACACGCACACTCGGCGAGCGCACACCCTATCGACGCGAACAACCCGTGCACTCGGCGGCTTCACGTGCACTCGGCGCCTGACAGCGTCGCGCCGAGCGCCGCGGGGCGAGCGTCAGCGCCGGGACTCGAAGAAGTCGCGCAGCAGCGCGGTGGCGGGCGCCTCCGCGATCCCGCCGATGACCTCGGCACGGTAGGGCAGGCGCCGATCCCGCAGGACGTCGTACATCGACCCCGCAGCACCGGCCTTGTCGTCCCAGGCGCCGAACACGACGCGCGAGATGCGCGACTGCAGGATCGCGCCGGCGCACATCACGCAGGGCTCCAGCGTGACGACCAGGGTGTGCCCGTCGAGGTTCCAGGAGCCGAGAGCGGCAGCCGCTGCGCGCAGCGCGTTCACCTCGGCGTGGCCGGTGGGATCATGGGTCGCTTCCCGCGTGTTGCGCCCCTCTGCGACGATCCGCCCCGCACTGTCGAGGACGACGGCGCCGACGGGGATCTCGTCCGCCGCTGCGGCCTCTGCGGCGAGCGCCAGCGCCCGTCGCATGGCGAGGTCGTCGGCAGAGTTCATGCGTCGAGCCTACGACCTGCGGCGGACGCGTCCTGGGTGGTCACGGAGAACGCAGCCGTCTTCATCCCCCTCCTCATATCGATCCCCGCGATCGTGGTCGCCGTCGTCACGGCCCTCACGGCGAAGAAGATGACCGCGCAGCGGCGTGAGCGGCGAGAGGCCAGGGCGTCGGCATCCGATGTCGTGCCGGAGGTCGCCGCGCATTAGCCTGTATCCATGCGCGTTCACGTTGCCGACCACCCTCTGATCACCCACAAGCTCTCGGTCCTCCGCGACAAGAACACGCCGTCGCCGGTGTTCCGTCAGCTGACGGAGGAGCTCGTGACGCTCCTGGCCTACGAGGCCACGCGCAACGTGCGGGTCAGCCCGGTCGAGATCACCACCCCGGTCACCACCACGATCGGTGTGAAGATCTCGGAGCCGCGCCCCATCGTCGTCCCGATCCTGCGTGCAGGTCTCGGCATGCTCGAGGGGCTCGTGAAGCTCCTGCCCACGGCCGAGGTCGGGTTCCTCGGGATGGTCCGCGACGAGGAGACGTTCGAGCCGACGACCTACGCCGAGCGCCTTCCGGAGGATCTGAGCGATCGCCAGTGCTTCGCGATCGACCCGATGCTCGCCACGGGCGGTTCGCTCGCCGTGGCCATTCAGTTCCTGTTCGACCGCGGCGCCAAAGACGTCACCGCGATCTGCCTGCTGGGCACGCCCGAAGGTCTCGAGGCGATCGAGAAGCTCGTCGGTGACCGTGATGTCACGATCGTGCTCGGTGCCCTCGACGAGCGCCTCAACGAGAAGGGCTACATCGTGCCCGGTCTGGGCGACGCGGGCGATCGGCTCTACGGCACCGTCTGACGCCGTAGCGCCGTCTGACGCGACGACCCGTCCGACGCGTCAGCCCGCACGACTTTCGGAGACGGGGCCCGTGCTCTCGCGCACGGTGAGCGAGGTGGCCAGTTCGACGTGCCGGGACGACGGACGCCCGCCGTCCGCCATCGCGAGGATCGTCTGCACCGCCATCGCCCCCATGCCCTCGAGGTGCTGGTGCACGGTCGTGAGGGGCGGGGTCGTCCACGCCGCCTGAGGAGTGTCGTCGAAGCCGGTGACGCTCAGCTGATCAGGGACGCGGATGCCGAGATCGTGCGCCGTCGAGAGCACGCCGAAGGCGATCTCATCGTCGGCGGCCATGATCGCGGTGGGCGGTCGCTCGAGCCCCAGCAGCTCACGCGCGTGCTCACGACCGGCATCGACCGAGAACCGCGCGGATCGCACGAGCGTCGGATCGATCGTCAGGCCGGCTGCATCGAGGGCCGCCTGATAGCCGTACACACGGTCCCGCGCTGCGGCCGAGGCCTCGGGACCGCCGATCCACGCGATGCGCTCATGCCCCAACGCGATGAGGTGCTCGGTCGCGGTGCGCGCCCCCGCCCAGTTGCTCGAGCCGACGCTGACCATGCTGCGACTCTCGGTGTCGACCGGATCCACGATCACGAAAGGGAGCCCCGCGCCGTGCGCCGCCTCGATGAGCGCCGACGGACCGGACAGGGTCAGGCCGATGAAGCCGACCACGCCGGAATGCTGCCTGTCCGCGACCCATTGGCGCGCCGTCCCCCGGTGCCCGCGTGCCTCACGCTCGGGCGCGAGGCACGTCAGAAGGTCGTACTCCGCGGCATTCGTCGCCGCGAGGACGCCCTGCAGCACACCCAGGATGTAGGGCGAGGCGGGAAGGTCGAACACCACGGCGATCGCTCGGCGTGCGGATGCCGAGGCGCCGAGCGTCGTCGGGCGGTAGTCGAGCTCCGCGACGGCGGCGAGCACGCGCTCCCGCATCTCCGACGAGATGTCGCCGCGCCCGTTGAGCGCCTTGGAGACCGTGCCCTTGGAGACGCCGACAGCTGCGGCGATATCGGAGAGCGTCGGGCGACGCGTGGCGTGTGCATCCGTCATGCGAATCCGTTCTCGAAATATGTTTCGTAACCAGTCTACTCATCACTCGCATCGCGTCCAGTGCTCTTGCGCTATTGACAGCCCTGCATTCAATCCCTACGATCAGAATCGCGATACAAGTTGCGAAACATTTTCGTTCCTACTTCTTCTCGGACCAAAGGAGGTCATGCGTGTCGATCGCGCTGACGCGGACACTCGAGGTGGATGGCATCCCGTCCACCGACTCACCCCTGCGACATGTCTGGAACGCCTGCATCGGCGCCGGCCGCGCCAATGAGGCCCTCCGCGCCGACTGGCAAGCGCAGTTCCAGGAGGTCGTCCGCACGCTCGGCGCTCGCTACGTACGGTTCCACGGAGTGTTCCACGACGACATGTTCGTCTATCGCGCCTCCAGCGGCGGCGGCTTCGGCCCGCCGACCCCGCTCGCCGAGCCCGTGCACACCTTCGCCTATGTCGACAAGGTGTTCGACGCGATCCTCGCCACTGGAGCCCGCCCCTTCGTGGAGCTGGGCTTCATGCCCCGGGAACTCGCGACCGAGACCGAGACGGTGTTCTGGTGGGGAGCGCACTGCAGCCCGCCGAAGGACATGAACCTGTGGACCGAGCTGGTCGCGAAGACCGTCGAGCACTGGATCGAGCGCTACGGGATCGACGAGGTGCGGATGTGGCCCTTCGAGGTGTGGAACGAGCCCAATCTCGTGCCCCACTTCTGGACGGGCACCCGGACGCAGTACTTCGAGCTGTACGAGGCCACCGCGCGCACGATCAAGGCGATCGACGACCGCCTGCAGGTGGGCGGACCGTCATCATCGGTCTTCGTCCCGGACTCCCGGTACGACGGGGAGTATCACGACAAGAGCGTCGAGGCCGCGACCGCCGAGGCACAGGATCCGTCGAGTCTGCCGTGGAAGCCGGTCTGGATCCGCGAGCTCCTCGACTACTGCGCCGAGCGGGACCTTCCGCTCGACTTCCTGTCGACGCATCTCTATCCGACCGATTTCGCCTTCGACACGCAGGGCGTCGGCCGGGCGATCAGCCGGGACCGCGATGCGACGAGGAAGGATCTCGAGCAGCTGACGCGAATCCTCGCGGAGTCGCCGTACCCGAACGCGGCGATTCACATCACGGAGTGGTCGACGTCACCGTCGAGCCGTGACCGGATGCACGACACCGTGTACGCGGCGACGGCGATCGTCCGCGCCCTCCTCCAGAGCCACGAGCTCGCAGACTCGATCTCGTACTGGACGTTCACCGACATCTTCGAAGAGGGCGGGGGCGGCATCGGCCCCTTCCACGGCGGCTTCGGCCTGATCAACGAGCAGGGGATCCACAAGCCGACCTTCCACGCGATGGCGATGCTCGCGAGGCTCGGCGACCGGGTCGTGCGTCAGACCGAGCACGGGATCATCACACGGACCGCATCGGATGCCGTCACGGCGGTGTTCTTCAACTATCCCGAGTCGATGGGGTCGCGCTCGATCGGCGACGCCGCCTCGCACGACCAGGCTCGCGCCCTGTCCTCGGAAGGACCGGAGCGCCGCATCCGGCACTCCCTCTCGGGACTCACCCCCGGCGACGTCTACGTGGTCGAGACGCTCGACCTCGAGCACGGCAACGTCGTGGAGGCCTGGCTCCGGCAAGGACGACCGCTGAACCTCTCCCGCGAGGCCGCCGCCGATCTCATGAGGATCGCCGATGACCTCGACCGACGCACGATCGTCGTCGACCACGACGGTCGCCTCGAGATCGATGAGACGCTCAGCCCCTGGGCTGTGACCTCGATCTTCCCGCACACCACCCGCTGACCCGCATCACCCTTGACGACGACGTTTCGGAAGGACACCACACACATGAAGAATCACATTCGGATCGGAGCAGTACTGCTCACGACCGCTCTCGCCACGGCCGCTCTCGCCTCCTGCTCAGGGGGCGGCGACTCCGGCGGCGAGGCGACCGACGGCAACAAGCCCGACAAGCTGACCGTGGCCGCCTGGATGGACTTCCCTCAGGAGCTCCTGGACTCGTTCGAAGACGAGTACGGCATCGAGGTGGTGGTCAACTCGTTCCCGGACGGCGCCTCTGCCCAGACGGTGCTCCGCAACGGCCTGTCCTCGAACGGTGCCGGCCTGTCGGACGTGCACCTGATCGAGCTCGACTGGTGGACCGAGATGATGGCCGTGCCGGAGGACTGGGTGGAGCTGCCCGAGATCCCGGACCGCTGGGTCGACTGGAAGGTCACTCAGGGGTCGGTCGACGGCGTGATCACCGGCTACGGCACCGACATCGGGCCGCTGGGCATCGCCTTCAACCAGGACATGCTGAGCACGGCCGGGCTGGCGACCGACGACGCGTCGTTCGGAGAGTTCATCGGCGGGGATGCCGCGACGTGGCAGTCCTTCCTCGACGCCGGACGCGAGTACGTCGCCTCCGCCGACAACTACTACATCGACTCCCTCTCGAGCGCGTTCCAGGCAGCGATCAACCTCCTGCCCTCCGCGTTCGAAGACCCCGAGTCCGGCAAGCCCTACGACATGGCTGAAAACGACAACGTCAAGGAACTCTTCATGATGTTCGCGGACGCCGCTCAGGACGGCATCTCGGCGGGTATCCCGATCGGACACGCCGACTGGGGCGCCGGATTCCAGAACAAGCAGTGGGCCACGGTCGTGACCCCTGCGTGGATGGCCGGCATCATCGCCGACAGCGCCGACGGCATCCCGGGATGGCGCGTCTCGGAGACGTTCCCCGACGGCGGAGGCAACTGGGGCGGCTCGTTCTTCGCCGTCCCCTCGACGGGTGAGAACACCGAGTGGGCCGTGAAGCTCGCCGACTATCTGACCACGCCGGATGCCGCCGTGCAGTGGTTCCACGAGACGGGACAGTTCCCCTCGCAGCTCGAGGCGATCGCCAGCCCCGACATTGCCGACACCGAGAACGAGTTCTTCGGCGGGCAGAAGGTCGGTGCGACGTACGGCGAACTGGCCGCAGCCGCCGGCGACGCGGCGGCCGGCGGATTCCGCGGCGAGAACTTCGCAGGCATCCAGACGCTGGTGACGGAGGGCATCAGCCTCGTCGAGGCCGGAGGCGCGACCCCCGAAGAGGCCTGGGACAAGGTGGTCGACGAGTTCGACTCGCTCGGCTTCGACACCGCCGAGTGAGCACCTCCGAGTGAGTGCCGTCGGCCTGCCGCCATCCTTCGGCGGCAGGCCGACACCGATCCCGTCCATTGCATGAAAGGTCCGAGCCATGTCTCGTGAAACGACGGCGCCACCCCGCGTGAAGCGCCTGGGCTGGGGGCAGAAGCTGTCCCGTTGGGACGTCAAGGTCTCGCCCTACCTGTATGTCTCGCCGTTCTTCATCGTCTTCGCGATCTTCGGCGCCTTCCCGCTGCTCTTCAACATCGTCGTGGCCCTGCACGACTGGCATCGCCGGGCGGGCATGGGCGACTTCGTCGGATTCGACAACTTCGCCTGGGTCCTGCAGCAGCCCATGTTCTGGCGGTCGCTGGAGAACACGATCTCGATCTTCCTCTGGGGCGGGATCCCCCAGCTCATCCTCGCGCTCCTCATCGCCGCCGTACTCGATCAGAACCTGCGTGCGCGGACCTTCTGGCGGATGAGCGTCCTGATCCCCTTCGTGGTCATGCCCGCGGCGACCGCGATGATCTTCGGACAGCTGTTCGGTCAGTTCGGCGTCCTCGTGCCCAACCTGCACGCCCTCGGACTGTTCACCGAGAGCGACTCCCCGTTCTTCCAGGAGAGGATCCTGTCGCACGTGGCCATCGGCTCGATGGTCGTGTTCCGGTGGACGGGCTACAACGCGCTCATCCTCCTCGCCGCGATGCAGGCGGTTCCTCGTGAGTACTACGAGGCGGCCACGGTGGACGGCGCGGGACGCGTGCGGCAGTTCTTCTCCGTGACGATCCCCAGCATCCGTCCGACACTCATCTTCGTCATCCTCACCATGACGATCGGAGGCCTCGAGATCTTCGACGAGGCGAGGCTGTTCGACGGCGGGGGGACGAGCGGCGGAGCCGGCGGATCGGACGGTCAGTGGACCACGGTCGTGCTCTACCTCTACAACCTCGGATTCGGGGACTGGCAGGACCGTCTCGGTCAGGCGGCCGCGGTCGGGTGGATCCTCGCCCTGATCATCTTCGCGATCTCCATGCTGAACCTCGTGATCACTCGCTCGATCTCGTCGACGGATGCTCCGCGACGACGCAGGCGAACTCCCCTGGCGCCCCCGGCGCCGACCTCGGCAACGCAGACGCTCGTCACCATGAAGAAGGGAGCCCGACGATGAGCACGGGTTTCATCGAGAACACCGCGGGCCGCTCGGCGGCGAAGTACGCGAAGAAGCGGGCCGAGCGCGGTCGTCCGATCTCGTCGCGTCGGCGCGGGCCGAGCGTCCCCGGATGGCTCTCCTACGCGTTCCTCGCGGTCGTGTTCATCGTGTCGGTCTTCCCCCTGTACGCCGCGGCGATCTACGGCTCGTCGACCACCACGGAGATCACCCGGGCCTTCGGCAGCCTCCCGCGCTGGCTGCCGACGCTGCACCTGCTGGAGAACTTCGGCCAGGTCTTCGCCTCGGAGCAGTTCAGCTTCTGGCTCGCCTTCGCCAACTCCCTGCTCGTGGCCTGCATCGTGAGCGCCTCCGTAGTGTTCTTCTCGGCCCTCGCGGGATTCAGCTTCTCGAAGCTGCGCTTCCGAGGCCGGCAGGCTCTCTACCTCGCCGTGATCGCGACCATGGTGATCCCCGCGCAGGTCGGGACGATCCCGCTGTTCGTGATGATGAACGAGTTCGGATGGATCGACTCGCTCCTCGCGCTGACCGTGCCCGGTCTCGTCGGAGCGTTCGGTGTGTTCTGGATGACGCAGTACCTGCAGGAGGCGCTGCCCTACGAACTCATCGAAGCCGCGCGGGTCGACGGCGCATCGATGCTGCGCACATTCTGGTCGATCGCACTGCCGGCCGCGCGCCCGGCCGCCGCGACGCTCGCACTGTTCACGTTCATCGGCTCGTGGAACAGCTTCTTCTGGCCGTCCGTGGTCATGCGCTCGCAGTTGACGATGCCTCTCGTCGTGCCGCAGCTGCGTGGCGCGTTCACCTCGGACACCGGCCTCGTGATGGCCGGCGTCTTCCTGGTCGCCGCTCCGCTGCTGCTCGTTCTCGTGCTGGCCGGCAAGCAGCTGGTCTCGGGCGTGATGGCGGGTGCGGTGAAGGGATGAGGATGCCGGTGATGGGCGCGCCGCCTCAGACCTCGAGGCGGTAGGCGCGCTCGTCACCGAAGCGCTCGAAGCCGACGCGGGCGAGGATCGGCGCCGAGGTCGACACGCGACCCTTCACGATCGCGGTCGTCGCTCCGAACTCCGCACTCGCGCGGAGTCTCTCGGCGAGAACGGCGCGATATGAACCGCGTCCGCGCGCGGACTCGATCGTCGCGGCGCCCCAGAGCCTGACGAACCCGTCGACCACCGTGCACCCGCCGGTGCTCACCGGCTGTCCGTCGAGAGCGGCGAGCACGCGCAGGCCCGAGCGATCCTCGAGCGCTCTCGTCGTCTCTGCGAGCTCAGTGAGGATGCCCTCGTCGTCGAGCGGCTTCTGCCCCCAGACCGCGACGTTCACCGCATCCATGCGGCGGATCTGCGCCTCGGTGCGAATGATCTCCGCGACGGCATCCTCCGGAACCGGCACGGAGATGCCGGCGATCGCCTGCGCGAACACCGCGACCGTGTCGATGTGCTCCGCGCCGCGCGCCTGCAGCTCCTGCTCGAGGTCCGGAATGTCGGACTCGTTCGTCCAGAAGGTCAGCTCGCGCTCGCCCCAGACGCGCGTCTTCTCGATCGCGCGGTCGAGCACGGAGGCCGCATCGGAGCTCGACTCCACGCGTGACCCCCGCACTCCCCCGCCGAACCGCGCCGGGTATCGCACGAGCTGCAGATCCGTCGTCTCGTGATCGCACCCGCGCGGAAGCCAGACCCATTCAGCGGATGCTCTGAGCACGTCGGTTCTCGTATGCATGTCACTCCTGTCTGTTCGGCCGATGAAACGTGTACGGATGATGTGACGCCCGCTCAGAGCGACGTCGGCGCCAGCGACAGCGGAGACGCCGGCGAGACCGCCGCGGGTTCCTCCGCTGCGCCGACGAGCCGGGCGAACGCGCTCAGCCGCACGACTCCCTCCGGTGTGTGCGGCAGGTCGTCGAGCAGGGCGGGCGAGTGGATGAGGAAGGCCGCGACCTGCGCTCGCGATATCGCGACGTTGAGACGGTTCTGCAGCAGCAGGAACTCGGGACCGCGCGGGGCATCCCGGCCGCTCGAGGCGGCGAGGGTCGTGATGGAGACCACGGCCTCCTTGCCCTGGAAATTGTCGACCGTGCCCACCGGGACATCGGGGAAGCCCGCCGCAGCGAGAGCGTCGTGCACGAGCTGGCGCTGGGCGTTGTACGGCGCGACGACGATGATGTCGCTCTGCGCAAGCGGACATCCGGGCTGCTGCGCGCCGCCGTCCTCATCGCCATCGGCCGGGCCGCGGGCGTCGGTGAGGCCGTCGTCGGAGGGAGCCTGATCGGCGAAGGCGGTGTCGGTGAACGTCCGACCGATCAGCCCCCGGACGAGCTGTACGACCTCGGCGGCCTCCTGCGGGGATTGCGTCGCATTGCCCCGGTGCCGGAGAGGGATCACGTGCAGTCCGGGTTCGATGCCCTCGAGGGCGCGCCGCTCGGTTCCGGGTGCCGATGCCAGGCGACCGGCGTACGAGAGCCGCGAGACGGGCGCAGCCACCGCGGGATGCATCCGCCAGGAGCGAGCGAGGAAGTAGCCGTACTCGGGGCGGACGACCGCGTCGCCGTCCATCACCCATCCCAGTGCAGAGGTGTCGACCGGCTCGGGGTGAGCCCCTTGGCTGACCTGCGGCAGTTGCTGCGGGTCCCCGAGCAGCAGCAGGTTCTTCGCACCGGCCGCGACCGCGATGGTCGAGGCGAGGGAGAACTGCCCTGCTTCGTCGATGACCAGCAGGTCGAGTCCACCGCGCTCGACCCGCTGCGTGTTGCTGAAGTCCCATGCGGTGCCTCCGACGACCGCTCCGGTCGGATGCTCGGCGAGGAACGCCGCCATCCCGTTCTTGGGGATCACCGTGTACGACGGATCCCCGTCGTCGCTCTTCGGCGCCTTGCCCACCTTCGAGGGGTCGACGCCGTCGGCGACGACGCGCTCGAGGAGGGTCTCGATGATGGCGTGCGACTGCGCCACCACACCGATCCGGAATCCGTGCTCGTTCACGAGTCGGGCGATGACCTGGGAACCGGTGTAGGTCTTGCCGGTTCCCGGAGGGCCTTGCACGGCCAGGTAGCTGCGATCGAGATCGAGGATGCCGCGGACGATCGCGTCGATCGTGTCGTCCACCGCATCCGGGAGCGGCGCTCCCGACGCGGTGCGCGGTGGGAGCCGGCGGAGGATGTCCGTCGCCGCATCGGACGGGAATGCGGGGGCGGCGAGGTGCACGGCATCCGCCCATTCATCGATCGCCCCCTGCAGCGACACCACCCGCGGAGGCGCCGCCGGAGTCAGCGCCAGCGGCAGCTCGTCCCAGGTCTCGCCGTTGACCGCGGTCTCGGTGATCAGATAGCCGTCGTCGAGCACCTCGATGACGGTCACGGCACGCGCCGCGTGGACCGCTCGCGACGGAGCATCCGCGTCGAAGGGTGCCGGCATCTCGTACAGGGCGAACGGCTGGGCGCCCGCCCCGAGCGTGGTGCCCGGGGAGACCTCTCCGCGGATCTCGACGTCGCGCGACAGCACCCGACGCCCCTCGCCGATACTCCATTCCCGGCTGACGACCGAGGTCGATCTGTCGACCCGGACCACATCGCGGGTGCTGTCCCACATCGACACGGGCTCGCGCAAGCGCTGGAAGTGCGAGACCCAGAAGCTCTTCGCCTCGCGCGGGAAGTAGTCGATGGCGGCCGCGGCGATGCGATGCACCTCGCCGTCGCCACCATGTTCGGCATCGCGCTCCGCATCTCTCAGCAGCGCGACCGACAGGGGCGAGGGCTCGTAGACGACGTCTTCGCTCTGATCGGGCGGCGCCGGCCGCACTCCCTTCTGCCGGGCGATGTCGATCAGCCAGTTCCGCAGCCGCCTCGTCGACACGCAGTCGTAGCGGTTGTAGTCGGCGAGGTCCGCCAGTATCGCGTCCGCCTCGGACTTCTCCCCCGCCGCGGCGAGCTCGCGCGCGGCGACGTACCTGACGATCGAGTCGTCGCCCTTCTGCACGTCCTGGGTGCGCACCTCGTCACCCATGTACAGGGGTTCGAGCTTCTTGATCGAGTACGACCGCGATCCGACGCGCACGGTGCGGAGCACGAGCGGGTAGAGATCGACGAACACCCCTTCGCGCAGCAGCCGGTCGACCTCTCCCTCGCGCACGCCGTGCCGCGCCGCCATCGCCACGAGATGCGAGGTCTCGTAGGGCGCGTAGTGATAGATGTGCATGCCCGGATGAGCGGCTCTGCGAGCGGCGACGAAGTCGAGGAAGTCCTCGAGCGCCTTCTTCTCGGCGGCGAAGTCGTGCGCCCAGATCGCGGAGTACTGATCGACGTTGTCGACCCACCCGAAGAGGTAGTCGATACCCCAGTGCGCCTCGCCGTCGGGGGCGGGCTCGGTGTAGAGCGGATCGCCCTCGAAGTCGAAGAAGATGTCGCCGTGGCTCGGCACCGGCAGCGTGTGGATGGCAGCCGCGTAGTGCACGTCGTATGTCGGCGCGCCCTCGGCATCTGCGCGCAGCTGCAGCGCGGCCTGAGCCCGCAGGTTCGCGAACGTGTCGGGGTTCATGCCCTCGGGAGCAGCGGATGCCGTCGCCAGCTGATCGATCGTCTCGATGCCGGCGGCGCGCAGCCGCGCCCGCTGCACAGGGCGCATCCGCGCGACCATCAACAGGTCACGATGGGCGACGACCTGCTCCTCGCAGGTCGCGCATCGACCGCACGCGACGATCTCGAGGTCACCGCGATCATCGCCCCAGGCGAGCGGTGCGCCCGCAGCGCCCTGATCGATGCGGCGATCGGCGATCAGGGCGCGCAGCCGTGCCCGACGCACGCGGAACAGCGGCAGCAGATCGTCGACCCGATGCGTGCTGCGTGAGCCGTCGCCGAGGATGAGGTCGACCTCGTCGGATCGCGGGATGCCGAGCCGGTCGAGCTGGTCGACATATGCCGCCAGCTGCATGAGAGCGGTCACCCGAGCCCTGCGCGCGAGCTTGGAGTCCTCGACGCGCCAGCGGCCGTCGTCATCGCGCCGGAGGAAGTCGGCGAACCCGACGAACTCCTCGGTGGCGAAGGCGGCCTGGAACACCACCTGCACCGGCGAGGCGAGAGCCGCGTTCGTCTCGGCCACGACCGCGGCGAGGGCATCGGCGTCGCCGGATCGCACCTTCGCGACCTGGTGCACACCGTCTGCGCCGAATTCCCGCACGTAGGCGGCGAGAACCGCTTCCTCATGCAGATCGCCGAGTCGCGCGGCGCGTTCGAGCGTCGCATCCTCGGGCTCCTCCACGGCGGGAACGCGGCCGAGCTTGGCATCGATCGCCCGGCACCACGCGAACTCGCATTCGGCCGCAGCCTTGAGGTCGCTGGCGCTCCAGATGACGCGCTGAGAGTCAGGATCGATCCGCATGCTTCGACCCTAGCCGCGGCCTCCGACGTCGCTCACCGTCCGGATTCTGCCTGCGACACCATCACGGCGATGTCCCGCACGAGCCGAGCCCGTCGTTCCAGCGTCTCCAGACGCGGATCATCGAGCGCGAACAGGATCACCCGCTCACGACCGACGGACACCGTCGCAAGAACATCCCGATGCTGACCCACACGCTCACGCACGGCCTCAGCCCACACAGGCTCCTCCGTCGAACGGCCCCTCAGCGACGCGGCCGGGGCCACAAGCAACGGATCCACCGACAACCCGATCTGCACGAACACGCGCTCCGGCCCGGTCACCGCATCCGCTGCCACGACCTCCACCCGACTCGGAGACCGCTTCGACCCCCGAATCGGATGCCGTACCCACGTCTCCGCCCGAATCATCGTGCCCTCGACCGGGAACCTCAACCGTCCGCACGCCGCGACGACCTGCCACGAACGCGGCAACGAGAGAGCGACATCCTGCGGGTCCGCCGGACCATCCGGCTCCATCCACCCACCAGACGCCGTCCGCACCCAGATGCTCCGCGCCTCGGCAACCCGCCGATGCGCCTCCTCTGGACCAAACCTGTTCGCCAAAAAGACGAACGCACCGACGCCCAACGCGAGCAGCGCGACCATAGACACGTCGACGAACGGCTTTGGTAGCTGCACCACTAGGCAGCCCAATGCGACCGTGCCGACCACGACGACCGGCCCGATCCCCTGAAGCCCGACCCAGGTCTGCCTTCGGAGCGACGGCGCCTTCGCCGCGCCCTCAGCGTCCGGCATCACGGGTACCTCGTTCGACGGCTCAGCGCCACCAGGTGTCGTCCGGGGTGACCGGCAGGTTGCGCTTGTGCTGGGTGGCGAGATACTTCGCCTCGATGCGTCCGGCGACCTCGGGATCGACGGACTCGCCCTCGAGGAAGTCGTCGATCTGCTCATAGGTGAGTCCGAGCTCGTCCTCGTCCGCCCGCCCGGGCGTACCGTCCAGCAGATCAGCGGTCGGCACCTTGAGGTACAGACGCTCCGGCGCACCGAGCGTACGCAGCACCGCACGCCCCTGCCGCTTGCTGAGCCCGGAGAGCGGCAGGATGTCCGCCGCACCGTCACCGAACTTGGTGTAGAAGCCGGTGACGGCCTCCGCAGCGTGGTCGGTCCCGATCACGAGTAGTCCGTCGTGCCCTGCGAGCGCGTACTGGGTGACCATGCGCACCCGCGCCTTGATGTTGCCGCGGTTGAAGTCGCTGATGTCGCTGGTGACGGCGAACTCGATGTCCTCCTCGACGCCGTCCACGCCGTTCTGGATGTTCACCTCGACGGAGGAGTCCGGGGAGATGAAGGCGAGCGCCGCTTCGGCATCCGCCGCGTCGTGCTGCACGCGGTACGGCAGCCGCACCGCGAGGAACCGCGCTTCGCCGCCCTCAGCGCGAACCCTCTCGACGGCGAGCTGGGCCAGCCGCCCGGCGAGCGTGGAGTCCTGACCGCCCGAGATGCCCAGCACGAACCCTCGAGCCCCGGTCGCGCGCAGGTAGTCGACGAGGAACTGCACCCGCCGCTCCGCCTCGGCTTCGGGATCGATCTCGGCCTTCACGCCGAGTGCGTCGATGATCTGCTGCTGCAAGGACACGGGGACTCCTCATTCGTCGTCGGATCCCTCTCAGTATCCCCCCGCACTGTTACGGCGGGGTGACGCGGCGTGCGATCCCCCAGGAAATGACAGGATGGTGCGGTGAAACTCCTCGTCGCCGCCATGGCCTCCGAACTCGCCGCCTTCCCCGACCCGCTGCCCGGCTTCGACCGCCTGGTCACCGGCGAGGGCAAGATGAAGGCGACCTACGCCCTCACCCGCGCCCTGGATGCCGGCGAGTACGACGAGATCGTCGTGGTCGGGACGGCGGGCGGCATCGACCCGCAGCTCGCTCCGGGAGCGCACGAGATCGCCACCGCCGTGCAGCACGACGTCAGGGATCTCGACGGCGTGCAGGGCCGGCATGTGTCGTTGCCTGCCGTCGTGAGCACCGGCCGCGAGGGTGTGATCATCGCGACCGGAGACAGCTTCGTCGACGATGCCGGCGTCACCGCCGTCATCCGGCCGATGGGTGCCGCGCTGGTCGACATGGAGACGTTCGCGTACATCTGGGTCGCCGAGCAGTTCGGCGTGCCGATCCGCGCGTTCCGGGCGGTCTCGGATGGTGCCGAGGACGGCGCCCTGGACGACTTCCACGCGGCCATCGCGCGCTGCAGCGAGCAGCTTCGCGAGCGCATCCGCGAGGAGTACGGGGTCTGACGACCAGGCCCTGACGGTCGGGCCCGGGCGTCAGCGCGTCTCGATGACGCTCGGTCCCTCGGGGGTCGTGCGCACCGTGAGCTGCGCGGGGATCTGCTCCTGCATCGCCTCGACGTGACTGATCACGCCGACCGTGCGGCCGCCCTGACGCAGCTCGTCGAGGGTCCGCATGGCCACCTCGAGGGTGTCCGCGTCCAGCGACCCGAATCCCTCGTCGATGAACAGCGTGTCGAGGCGGATGCCGCCGGCCCTGGCGGTGACGACTTCGGCGAGTCCGAGCGCCAGCGCCAGTGAGCTGAGGAACGTCTCTCCGCCCGAGAGCGAGCGGGCGGGGCGGGTCTGCCCGGTGAACGCGTCGAAGACGTCGATTCCGAGACCGGATGCCGCACCTCGCGCCGCGAGCGCGTCGGAGTGGCGGAGCTGGTAGCGCCCGCTGGACATGTCGTCGAGCCGACGGTTCGCCGCATCGACGATCTCCTCGAGTTCGGCGGCGAGCACGAACGTCTCGAGCGTCATCTTGCGGGTGTTCTCGCCGCGCCCCGCGATCACGTCGGCGAGTCCACGCAGCACCTCGAACTCGGCGGCATCCGCGGCGACGGCGCGGTGCTCGTGGCGCGCCGCGTCCAGCAGGGACCCGAGCTGATCGCGTGTGCTCGCAGTGCGGGCAGCGGTGTCGACAGCGGTGGACCATGCCCGCCGCGCCTCCGCGGCGGCGAGCTCGGCGGGGGCGAGATCGATGGGGTCCTCGGGAAGGGTGCGCAGCTCGAGGTCGAGCAGGATCGCCCGCTCCGCTCCCCTCCTCGCGGCGTGCTCATCGATGCGTGCGGACAGCGCCGCCTGCACGCCCTCGGACCGGAAGGCGAGTTCCACGGCGCTGAGATCGTCGAAGTCGGAGGCGGCGAGAGCGGCGCCGCGCTCAGCCTCGGCATCCGCCTTCGCGGCCGCGCACCGCGCTGTCTCGGCGATCGCGGCCGCGAGCGCCGATGCTGTGGCGGTCCGCCCTTCGAGGTGCGTGATCCGCTCGGCCACGGAGGCGAAAGCCCCCTTGGCCGCGGCGACCTCATCCTCGGCGTCGATGACACGCTGGGCGATCAGCGCCTGCTCCTCCCGAGCCGACACGAGTTCCGACTCGGTGGTCTCCGCCTCGGCATCCAGCCGCTCGACGCGGGCCGCGAGCTCGTCGATCTCGCTGCCGAGTCCGCTCACCGTCGTCGCAGCGGCGACGCTCTCGGCGTGCTCGCGCGCCGCCTTCTCCTGCTCGGCGACGGCCTGCTCGACGGTGCGCCCTTCTGCTCGGGCACCGGCCGCGGCGAGGGCCGCGCGGGTCTTCGCCAGATCGGCGGCCGCGGCACGCTCACGTGCGGACGCCGCATCGCGCGCCGCCTCCGCGACGGCGACGTCGTCTTCCGAGACCGGATCGGTGTGCACAGCCGGCCGCGGATGCTCGGAGGAACCGCAGACCGGACAGGGCTCGTCCGCCGCGAGGGCGGAGGCGAGCTCTCCCGCCATCCCCTCCGAGCGGCGTCGCCGCAGCTCGGCGAACCTGAGCTGCGCCGCGGCCAGGGCCTCTGCAGCGTCGTTGACCGCTGCGTCCTCGCTCGCCTCCTGCGCTGCGAGCGCCTGCACCTCGGATGCCGCAGCCGTCCGGGACGCCGCCACCTCCTCCGCGCGGGCAAGGTCCTGATCACGGTCGGCGATGCGCCGAGCATCGTCGCGCGCGAGGGTCAGCTCGGCGATCCTGGCCGGGAGCGTTCGGCGCTCGGACTCGGTCACCGCGAGTCGGTCGAGGAGCCCGTCGATGCGCTCTCCGAGGGCGCGCTGCTTCGCGTGCAGCGCGGAGAGCCCCTCCTCGACCTGCTGCGCGCGTGCCCAGGCACCGAGCTCCTTCGTGCGTTCCGTGACCCAGGAATCGAGCGCGGCGACCTGCTCCGCGGGATCGCCGTCCTCGTCGAGGACCGGCTCGGAACGGGACGCGTCCGCGGAGGCGCCTGTGGCGCCGCTGTCGGATCCCCCTGCGATGTCTGCTCCCGCATCGGAAGTACGGGCGTCTCCGCTAGCGCCATCCGCGCCGTCCGCACCCGTCGCGCCGTCCGCACCCGTAGCGCCGTCGACGTCGGCGCCGGTGTCCGCCGACTCGTGCCAGTGTCTTCGGGTCTCCTGCTCGTGCGCCGCCGCATCGATCAGTCTCTGCGCCGCGCGTGCGGCCACGGCGATCGGCGCGCGGAGCACCTCGGCCGACCGCGCGTCGGCGAGTTCTTTGCGCGCAGCGGCGATGACCGGTTCCTGCGCGTCGAGTTCTTGGACAGCAGCTCGAGCTCGGTCCCGCTCGAGTTGCGCACGACGATCCTCTCGCAACGCGGACAGCGCGATATCGGCCACGGAGACCTTCGCCTCGGCCTCGTCACGGGCGGCCGCGCTCCGCTCGGCGCGATAGTCGGCCCGAGCGCGCGCACGGTCGAGGACAGCGAGACGCTCGTCGGTGGACATACCGGAAAGAGAACCGGGCTCGATGTCGCCGGACGAGTAGGCACCACCAGGGCTCGCCGTATCAGGGCTCGCCCTATCAGGGCTCCCGGCCTCCGCATCCGCGGTCTGCGATCTCTCACCCCACAGTTCCGCCGTGTCGACCAGCCGCTCCGCTTCGTCGACACGCGCCGACACCGTCGCCAATCGTGCGCCGAGAGCCTGCTCTGCTGCACGACGTCGCTCCTCGAACCGCGCTTGCACGTCTTCGAAGCGCTCGGTGCCGAAGAGCTTGCGCAGCAGCGACTGGCGTTCCTTGCTGCCCGCGAGCAGGAACTCCGAGAACCGGTTCTGCGCGAGCAGGATCACCTGCAGGAACTGCTCCCGGCTGAGCTGGAGGATCTCATCGAGTTCGTGCGCGACATCGACCGCGCGCGCAGCTCGACCCGCCCAGGCATCCCCCGTCCACTCCTCGAGCGAGACGGCGGCGGCCTGCTTGGTCATGCCCCCGCCGCGCTTGGCCGGTCGAAGGTACTCCGGCGAGCGCGTCACCCGGAAGCGCCCGGCAACCGTGCTGAACTCGACGCAGACCCGGCTGGGGTCGTCGGGCTCGCTGTGGTCGCTCCTCAGGCGCTTCTCTCCGCCGTCGTAGCGGGGCACTCCCCCGTACAGACCGAAGCACACCGCATCGAGGATGCTCGACTTGCCCGCCCCGGTGCGCCCGGCGATGAGGAAGATGCCGTCATCGGCGAACCGGTCGAAGTCGACGACCTGACGGTCACGGAAGGGCCCGAATCCCTCGACCTCGAGACGGTGCAGCCTCATCGGATCCCCGTGCTCGCCGGGGCCCCCACGCTCGTCAGAGAGTCCACGCTCAACAGAGAGCCCACGGTCACCGGAGAGTCCACTCTCGACAGGGAGTCCGCGGTCATCAGGACCTGCATGGCCATCAGACGAGCGCCTCGTCGCGCACGCGCTCGTCGAGAACGTCGCGGATCAGCTCGCTCTCCAGCACCGTCGGGCCGTGGCCGGCGCGAACGTGCTCGAGGAAAGCCTCGATGCGCTCGCTGTCGCTGACGGCACCGTGCAGGCGCTCGACGTAGGAGAGGTGCCCGTCATCGCTCGAACTCGTCGGCTGATGCTGCACGAGGGCGCAGAACGGGAAGCGCTCCCGCAGACGCCGCATCGGATCGGACTGCGGCAGTTCGTCGGTGTACACCGCGCACACCCAGTCGTCCGCATGTGCGGCGACGTTCGCCTCGGTCAGGATCTCGTCGAGCGTTCCCGTGAGCGTGACGAGCCGGCGGGGCACCGGGAGCTCGAGCCACTCGACCGCCGCGAGACCGGATGCGTCGAGGTCGACGAGCCACGATCCGCGGGGCTTGTGCTGTTCGCCGAAGCTGTAGTGCAGAGGCGCGCCGGCGTACCGCACGCCCTCGCTCAGCTGCTGACGACCGTGGATGTGACCGAGCGCCACGTAGTCCGGGCCGGAGAAGACGTCGAGCGGCACGACGTCGAGGCCGCCCTGACGTACCTCGCGCTCGAGGCCGGCCGTCGCATCGACGCCCGCGGCGAAGCAGTGCGCCATCGCGACCGAGCGCCCGGCGTGCTCGCGCATGCCCGCACGCACGAGATCCATCGCGTGCGCCATCGTCTGCGCCTGGGTGCGCAGCTGCGCGTCGGGCCAGAGCGGGCGGACGATCGCCGGCTCGAGGTAGGGGATGCCGTAGAAGTGCACGGGGCCGTGGTCGTCGGACACGGTGACCGGGGTGCCGATCGCGAGCGGATCCGTGAGCACGTGGATGCCGTCGCGCAGCAGCCTCGCCTGGAATCCGAGCCTCGCGGCCGAGTCGTGGTTGCCGCTGGTCACGATCACCCGAGCACCGGTCTCGTGCAGCGCGACGAGCGCGTCGCCGAGCAGGGTGTACGCGGGACCGGAGGGTGTGGCCGAATCGAACACATCACCCGCGACGAGCACCACGTCGACTCCATGCTCGCGCACCTGGGCCGTCAACGCCGCGAGCACCTCGGCGAGTGCGTCCATGGTCGAATGACCGTGGAAGCTGCGGCCGATGTGCCAGTCGGAGGTGTGCAGGATTCGCATGCCTCCACGCTACGGAGGGCCTCGGACATTGCCGTCGAGGCGTGCCGCGCGCACGACGAGCCGACCAGGGAGAACGGGCGGAAGGTCCCCTGACCCACCCTCGTCACGACGACCGGCACACGGTGATGCGGAGTGCGCGGTGCGCGATCTCCTGTGCGGGGTGCGGGGCTGCGCGATGCGAGATCTGGGCTGCCCTCCGCCCGACAGGTGCCGGTCTTGCCCCACCGGCAGGGGTCGTGCCCGCTTCGTCGTGACTACCGACTTCCGCCTATTCTTCCAGGTCGTGCGTCCAGTTCGCCTCCTGGATGCGATTGTCGAGTTCGCGCAGTTCCCGCGCCACGGCATCCGCCCGCTGACGCAGCTCCGCGACCGGGAGTGCCGCGATCTGCCGCAGTTCGGACCGCAGCTGACGGAGCCCGTGCGAACCGGATGCCGCCGCCGCGGCATCCGTCAGCAGCGAGTGGTGCAGGCGCAGCACGTCGCGGGCCGCGAGCGCGTCGGTCATCGTGCCGTCGGCTCCGAGTGAGAGCCGGGAGTTCGTCGCGTTGATGCGGCGGATGAGCTCGCGCAGCTGTTCCAGGGCACCCTGCGCCTCGACGAGAAGTGCGGAGGCGTCTTCGGACGGCTCTTCACCCTCCTGATATCGGGCGTTGGACGTGACTCGTGCTCTGAGCTGTTCGATGCGACGCTGCAGATCGGCTCGCGCGGTGAGCGCCTCGGCAAGTTTCATGCGGCCATCCTCGCAGACCCGCCCGAGGGCGATTTCGTAACACGATGTCACATACGAACGGTCATCGTGTACGCAGCAGATAGGCGTGCTCAGGGTGCGCCGCGAACCAGTCGGCCACATACCAGCACACCGCGTCGACCGACCGGTCACCGCGTTCCTCGAGGTCGGCGACAGCTCGCTCGACGACCTTCGCCGCATAGCCTTTTCCGCGGAAAGTCGGGATCGTGAAGGCTCTCGTGAGCGCCACCGTGCGCCCGTCGTCCCGATAGTCGAGCACGCTCACGAGCCGCCCGTCGTGCGTCAGCGTGTAGCGCGACGCGTCCTTCTCATCCGTGAAGACCAGACCCTTTACCGCACTGGAGATCGTCATATCCGCAACGTTACGCGGCCCCCTCGACACGGGGGCGGTTTTGACACGCGCGGACTTCTTCGGACATAATCCCCCCATGACCACCAACGCACGTCTCTCGTCCGCCCAGGAGGCGAACAGGACTGCCGGGATGATGATGCCCGGCTGCGTTGGCGTGTGTTGCCGAATGTGTAGCTGAACGGACAGCCACCCCCGTCGACTCGATCGCCTCGCTATCTGCGACGCGCGAGTCCCGAGCATCCACCCCCGTGCTCGCTCCCGGCCCGACCGGTCATTCATGCAACGCATCAGAGCCCCCGGCTCACGTCCTGAGGACTTCATCATCATGTCGAACACCGCACTTCTCGAGCGTCCCTCCACCGCCGCCGCACAGAACGCAGGCGCTCTGACCGCCGATCTCCCCGCCGTCCGATCCCCTCGCGGCTTCGCCCTCTACGTCGGACTCGACGAGATCAAGGCCGCTGAGGCGGGCGTCAGCCTTCCGCTGCTCGTCGACGCCCTGCGCCGCACGCTCGCCGAACTCGCACCCGGCGCGGAGACCCACGCCACTGTCGCCCTCGCACCGCACGGCTCCGGCGGACGCGACCTCGACGTCGTCCGCCTCGCTCTCCAGGAGCCGGGCGCGATCGCACGCACCAAGGCCGCCGCCGAGGAGGAGGCGACCGACACCGAGGGTGGCGTGGTCGTCGACATCTCCCGCAAGCGCGTGCTCATCGACGGCGAGTCCGCAGCGTTCACCTACAAGGAGTTCGAGCTGCTGCAGTACCTCGTGCTCCGTGAGGGTCGCACGATCGAGCGCAGCGAGCTCGTGTCGGCGCTGTGGCAGGCCCAGGACGACGAGACGCCCGGTGAGCGCACGATCGACGTGCACGTTCGGCGTCTGCGCGCCAAGCTCGGCCGCTACGAGGACATCGTGCGCACGGTGCGCGGCATCGGTTACCGCTTCGACCGGCACGCCGACGTCGTGATCCGCTACGGCCACGGCACCCCGTCGCCCGACCGCTTCTGAGACCGACAGGTTCTGAGACCGTCCGCGCCCGCTGTCGGACACCCGACGTAGGGTGGGCGCATGACGTCTCCCGCGACCACCTCGGATGCTGCATCCGTCCGGGTCCTGGACACGGTCTACCGGCCGAGTGCGCCGCTCTCGCTGCATCGCACGGTCGGAATGCTACGCCGAGGCCCGGGCGATCCCACGATGGTGTCCGACGGTCCGGTGATCTGGCGCGCCGTGCGCACCGCCCACGGCGCCGCGACCCTCGCCCTGCGCGAAGTGTCCGGCGAGATCAGGGCCAGTGCCTGGGGTGCGGGCGCTGAAGAGGCGCTCGCGACCGTCCCCGAGCTGTGCGGAGCCGCTGACGACCCCTCGGGATTCGACCCCTCGGGTCACCCCCTCATCGCGGACGCCGCGCACCGCAACCCCGGTCTGCGGATGCCGCGCACGGGACAGGTGTTCGACGCGCTCGCGTGCGCGATCCTCGAGCAGAAGGTCACGGGCATGCAGGCCTTCCGCGCCTGGCGCGTGCTCGTCTCCTCCTATGGCGAGAGAGCACCCGGTCCGACGCCTCGGGCCATGCACGCGGCTCCGCCTCCCGAGACGTGGCGGAGCATCCCCTCGTGGGCGTGGCACCGCGCCGGCGTCGAGCCGCCCCAGTCGAAGACGATCGTCACCTCAGCCGCCCGGGGCGACCGCATCGAGCATGCCGTGCTGCGCGCCGAGGACGGCGCGGCACGCGATCGCGTGCTGACGAGCCTACCCGGCATCGGAGCGTGGACCTCGGCAGAGACGAGGATCCGCTCTCTCGGCGATCCCGACGCCGTCAGCGTCGGCGACTACCACCTCGCTCACGAGGTCGGCCACGCGCTCACCGGGCACCGCACCGACGACGCGGGGATGCTGGAGCTCCTCGCTCCCTGGGCCGGGCATCGGCAGCGCGTCATCCGGCTGATCGCCGCCAGCGGAGTGCGTGAGGCGCGACGCGGGCCTCGGCTCGCACCGGAGGACCATCGAAACCGCTGACCGAAGCGCGTCGCCGTGCCGACGCTAGGGTGGATCACATGTCCGCCACCCCTCGCACCGGCATCCGCGTCGCCGTCTCGGCCGGCCTCCTCGTCCTCGGCGTCGTGATCGGCCTGATCTTCGAGAACGTGTGGCTCGGCGTACTGCTCGCGGTGATCGTGTGGTTCGGCTGGTTCCTCGGCTTCGAATCGCGCCAGGGCCACAACAGCGGGGTCAACGACGAGGACCACGGCATCGAGCTCTGAGCGCGCGCCGGCCCGTCAGTAGTAGACCGCGAGCGGCCCTGAGGGGCCGTCCACCACCTGCACCTCGGTGTCGAAGACACGCGACAGCACGGCATCCGTCATGATCTCGCCGGGCATCCCGAACTCGACGACGGCACCGTCCTTCATCGCGCAGATGTGATCGGCGTAGTGGCCGGCGAAGTTGATGTCGTGCAGCACGATCACGATCGTACGGCCGAGCTCCGTGCTCGCCCGGCGCAGGTGCTTCATCATCTGCACCGCATGACGCATGTCGAGGTTGTTCAGCGGTTCGTCGAGCAGCACGTAGTCGGTGTCCTGCGCCAGCACCATGGCGACGTAGGCGCGCTGGCGCTGGCCGCCGGAGAGCTCGTCGAGGAAGCGCTGCTCGAGTTCGGTGAGCCCGAGGAAGTCGATCGCTTCGGAGATCTTGTCCTCGTCCTTCTGCGTGAGCCGCCCTCCGCTGTGCGGGTACCGACCGAAGCCGACCAACTGGCGCACGGTGAGCCGGGTGACGAAGTGATTCTCCTGACGGAGGATCGAGACGATCCTGGCGACCTGCTTCGAGGGGACGCGGTGCACGTCCACTCCCCCGATCTCGATGGTGCCCTCGTCGGGCTCCAGGAGCCTGCCCATCATGGTGAGCAGCGTGGACTTGCCGGCGCCGTTCGGGCCGATCAGCGCCACGATGCCGCCCGCGGGCAGATCGATCGACACCGGGCCGATCTCGACGTCGTCGCTGTAGCGCTGGACGACATTCCGGATGCGGATCACAGACGTCCCTTTCGGAGGATGACGAACAGGAAGACGAGGCCGCCGATCAGCTCGACGATGATGGTCACCGCATCGACGAGCGGGAACACGTGGCGGAGCAGGAAGTACGCCAGCGCCAGGGTGACGAAGCCGAGCAGCCAGGCCACCGGGAGGATCCGGCGGTGGTCGTAGGTGTCGGTGATCGCGTAGGCGAGCGTCGCGACGAGGAACCCGAGGAAGGTCATCGGCCCGATGAGCGATGTGCTCATCGCCATGAGCACCGACACCAGCGTGAGCATCAGCATGGTCTGGCGCTTGTGATCGAGTCCGAGGTTGGTGCTGATGTCCCGACCGAGCCCCAGCAGATCCAGTCGTCGCGCCAGCACCCAGATCATGCCGCCGGCGACCGCGCACACCGGGATGACGAACCAGAGGAAGTCGGTGTCCGCGTTGCCGATGCTGCCGAACAGCTTCGCCGCGAGCACGTCGAACTCGTTGGGGTCCAGCATCTGCTGCAGGAACGTCGACAGCGCGCCCATGCCGGTGCCGATGATGATGCCGATCAGCAGCATCACGTGCAGGTTGCCGAAGCGGCCCGAGAGCAGCCAGGAGTACAGCAGGATCGCGAACAGCACCATGAGCGCGGACTGCAGCAGGAATCGGGCGAAGGGTGGCAGCGACACCATCCCGGCCGCACCAAAGAGGAACACGATCGTCGTCTGGATGAGCACATAGAGCGACTCGAAGCCCATGATCGACGGCGTGATGATGCGGTTGTTCGTCGTGGTCTGGAACGTCACGGTGGCGAAGGCCTGACAGAAGGTGACGAGCGCGATGACGATGATCCCCGAGACGCGCATGTGGGAGATGCGCCACCATCTCTCGCTGAACAGCTCGTAGGAGTTGCCCCAGGTGAGCAGCAGTGCGGTCAGCACGAGGGCACCGATCACGAGGCCGGTGAGGACGAGCCGATAGCGGGCGCGGTGCGTCGGGGTCGTGAACGGCCCAGAGCTGCGAGCGATCGTGTCAGCGGACAACGGTCCTCCTCCGGGTGCGCAGCAGCATGGCGATGAAGACCGCCGATCCGACGACGCCGAGCACGAGCGAGATCGGCACTTCGAAAGGCATGATGATGGTCCGGCCGATGAGGTCGCACACCGTCACGATCCAGATCCCGGTGAGGAACACCCACGGCAGGTTCGAGCGGAGATCGTCTCCGCGCACCATCGACACGAGGTTCGGCACGATCAGTCCGAGGAACGGCAGCGCGCCGACGATCACGGTCACCACGCCGGTCGTCATCGCCACGAGGCCGACGCCGAGCAGCACGACCCGTTCGTAGTGCAGACCGATGTTCGTGGCGATGTCCTTGCCGAGGCCCGCGGCGGTGAACCTGTCAGCCGCGACCATGACCGCTATCGCGACGAACAGCACGATCCAGAGCGGCTCGTAGCGACCGATCTCGATCCCGGTGAAACGGCCCATGAACCATCCGCCGATCACCTGCAGCAGATTGAAGCGCAGCGCGAGGAAGGTCGAGAACGCGCTCACCACGGCACCGAGCATGATGCCGACGATGGGCACGATGAGCGAGGACTTGAGGGTCACCTTCCGCAGGAAGGCGAAGAACACGAGCGTTCCGGCGAAGGCGAAGACGATCGCGACGACCATCTTGGTGATGAGACCGGATGCCGGCAGCACGATGTAGGTCAGCAGGAGACCCAGTCCCGCCCACTCCGTGGTGCCCACCGTTGTGGGCTCGACGAACCGGTTCTGCGTCATCAGCTGCATCACCAGGCCCGCCATCGCCATGCTGGCCCCGGCGAGCACGAGGGCGGCGGTCCGAGGCACCCGGGTGATCCAGAGGAACTCGCCGCCCTGCCCCGTCGCGGCGGTGATGTCGACCACGCCGGTGAGGATCGAGATCGCGATCACTCCCACGGTGAGCAGGATCGCCACGGGCAGCGTCCACGCACGGGTCCTCCTCGTGCCAGGGCGCGCAGAGGCGAGTGCGTCGACGTTCGTCACCCGGCGCGGTGCGGATGCCGGGCCGGAAGGCGTCGCTGAAGTCATGGTCGTTCCCTCGTGCAGGCGTCGCCGCCCCGGAACGCGACACGGTCAGGGGCGGCGATGCGGCTGCGGATCAGAGCGTCACTTCGAGGAGAACAGCTCCGTCAGGCCGTCGAGCACGGCGATGTAGGCGAAGACGTCCTCGGTGAGGTAGTAGTCGGCCGGCATCACGGAGATCGCCTCGTTCTGCACGGCGGGCACGTTCGCGAGGGCAGCCGATCCGGTGATCAACTCGAGCGCGGGGACGACGGTCTGCCCCACCTCCGACACGGCGGCATCGCGGTCGAGCACTAGGAAGTAGTCGGCATTCGCCTGTGCAAGTGCTTCGAGCGAGACGCTGTCACCGGTGTGATCGGTCGATCCTGCGGCGTCGAGCGCCGGGGTCAAGTCGAGCAGGCTGAAGAAGATGCTCGCACCGCGTCCGTCGGTCGGATTCGAGTAGTTGATCTCTCCGCCGGAGGTCACCAGGCCCATGACGGTCTTCGCCGGGTCGTAGGCGTTCTTCGCCGCGTCGACGGAGGAGTGGAACTCCTCGATCAGCGCGTCGGCCTCCTCCTTCCGGTCGAACACCTCGCCGAGCAGGGTGATGCTCTCGACGACGTACTCGTCGGCCGACTGGTCCACGGGGCCCGTCATGTCGATGAATGCCGCGTCGGGAGCGGCGTCCTGGACTCCCTGTGCGTTCTCCTCGCTGCTGAAGCGGTAGCCGTTGATGACGAGGTCGGGGTCGGCGGCGACGATCTGCTCGAAGTCCGGCTCGCCGTGCGTGCCGATGTTGAGGATGTCGGAGTCCTCCTTCAGCGGGTTGTTCGGGCTGAACAGATCCCGCGGCGCCACCGTGACGGGGAGGTCCCAGTCGGCGGCGAGCTGGAAGAAGCGGTTGTCGGTGATCGCGACGCTCTCGGCGCTCTCGATGGTGACCTCGTTGCCGGCGAGGTCCGTGACGGTGACCGGATAGTAGTCATCGGAGGCGGTGGAGTCCTCTGTCGGGCTCGCGGCCGGAGTGGAGGCACAGCCGGCGAGGGCGAGGATCAAGGCGAGACCGATGCTCGTCGCGGTGAGGATTCTGGGCATGGACATGGAGAGACTCCTGTTCTGCGGGACGATGCGCACACGGGGCGCTGCGGGCGGCATCCGGTCCGAGCCGGAGCCATCGCATTTAGGTTAGCCTTACTTTATGAGCGATACGAAATCCGGTTTCCGCATCGAGCGCCGCGGGCTCGATCTGCGCTTCCGCACCGTCACCATGACGGCCAGGGAATGGCTGGCCCCGGACTACGTCCGCGTGCGCCTGTCGGGATCGGATCTCGCCGAGTTCGACTCCCCCGGGGCGGACGACCACATGCGACTGTTCTTCCCCGAGTCGACGCCCGGCTCGATCGAGGAGCTGCGCGCGTCCCCCAGCCGCGAGTACACCCCGCTGGCCTGGGGCGATGACTGGCTCGATGTCGAGTTCGCGGTGCACGGCGACCAGGGCGTCGCCGCCCCGTGGGCGGCGACGGCGCCTCTCGGGTCGTCGATCGGTGTGGGCGGCCCCCGCGGCTCGGCGGTGCTCACCGGCGCCCCCGGTTCCTGGCTGCTGATCGGCGATGAGACCGCGATCCCCGCCATCCGTCGCTTCGCCGGGCAGATCCCGTCGGGAATCCCTGCCCGGATCGTGATCGAGACGGTCTCATCGGGTCGCGAGATCGACATCGACACTCCGGTCGAGGTCGAGTGGCTGCACCGCGGGTCAAGGCCTTCGGGCTCGGCGCTGATCGCCTTCCTCGAGTCGCTCACGCCGACGGATGCCGTGGGTGACGATCCGTTCGTCTTCATCGCGGCTGAGCAGTCGATCGTCAAGCCGGGGCGTGCGCTTCTCGAACGCTGGGGAGTCGATCCCGCACAGGCCGTCGTGAAGGGCTACTGGAAGCGCGGCGAGTCGGAATACCACGCAGCGCACTGATCCTCCAGACGGACTCCCTCACCCCGACCCCCGCCGGGGGTCAGACGCAACGCTCGTCCTGAAGAAGTACTCGGCCCCGAGATCGCCACCGACCCACGAGCGCACCCCCACCCGATCCCCGCGGCAGCCGCATGATCACGGGCATCGCAGAAGACGTGGCCGATCGAGCACGAAGGGGCGAAACGCGCGAGCGCCGACTGCGGGCGGAACATGGGAATTCCGATGTATCTAGCATGCCGATAGCTTCAGAATGCTGGGCACCCAGGCCCAGTTGCTCTCGCGGCTCCATTCAGCGACGGTGCGGTGCCGCCTGTGGCTCGAGAGCGTCGATCGAACAGGAGTGCTCTGTGAGAAAGCTCATCGCAGGAGGTGCCGTCGGTGCGATGACGGCGACCCTGCTCGCAGTGGCGGGGGTGAGCCCGGCGGTCGCAGCGACCGGTGACGGCACGATCTCCGTCACGGTCGTCAAGGACGTGAACGTGAACAAAGAGCGCGACGCTCTCGACGTCGCCCTCCCCGACGTCGACGTCCGTGTGTACGACGCAGCCGGCGGATCGATCACGGTGACGACGGATCCGAATGGTGTCGCGACGCTCACCGAAGCGGAGAACACGCTGGTCGGCGGGCGCTATCGCATCGAGGTCGTCAATCCCTCCCCTGCCACATACAGCGAGGCCCAGATCTCTGAGGAGCACGCCGAGCCGGAGTTCGCCCCCGCGGTGTCATTCGTCGACGTCCGCGACGGCGCAGATGCCGTGCTCTCGATCGGCTACGTCGACTACAGCACGCTCGGAGTGGAGGGCGCGCGGATCTTCTCAGCCGTCCAGCCCGATGACGTCTGGCGCCCCAACAGCGGCTCCCCCGAGGTCTACACCGTCAATTACGACCTGACCGGTGGCGTGACAGCGCTCACCTCGCGCAGCGAGCTCGGTGCCGTCTACGGCGTCGGCATCGATGACGAGAATCTCGACCTCTACATCGGCGCATACGCGAAGCGCGGATCTCTCTACGGCCCTGGCGGCTCCGGGGCGATCTACCGTGTCAACACGGTGAGCGGCGACTGGGAGACCTACGCCACGGTCGCCAATGCCGGTGACACCGCGCACGACATGGGCCCCGTCGTCCCCGGAAACGGCCTGGTCCAGCAGGACTATGCGTTCCGCACCGTCGTCGGTCGCGAATCACTGGGCGACGTCGAGGTGACCGATGACAACCGGTTCATCACCGCGGTCAACCTCAACGAGAAGTCGCTGGTCGTGTACCCCGTGCAGGACGCACTCGACCCGCAGCCCATCCAGACCCTGAACGTTCCCGCTCCCGCGGACTGCGTGAGCGACTGGGCACCGATGGGCCTCGCCGAGCGCGGCACCAGCCTGTTCGTCGGCGCGGTCTGCGGCAGCGACCTGCGGGCCTTCGTCCTCGAGTACGAGCGAGCGAGCGACGGAACGCTGAGCACCGCGCCGGTGAGCACGCGTGAAGGCGACGTCAGCGCGACCGTTCCCCGCGCCGGTCAGACCGGGCCCGGATTCGGTGTGCTCGGCGACTGCAACCTTGTGGACTGGCGCGAGTGGACGGACACCGTCCCGCAGAACTGCGTCGACGATGGCTTGAACGTGCCCGCTCAGGGCATCGGCTCCCAGTTCGTGGTTCCTCAGCCGATGCTCGGCGACATCGAGTTCCTCGAGGACGGCCAGCTGATCCTCAGCTTCCGCGATCGAGGCGGAGACCAGTACGGATCCGGTCTGTACCTCGGCAACAAGACCAGCGGAGGACCGTCCTACGGCATGGTCGTCGCGACGGGTGACATCATCGCGCTCCCCGCTGACGCCACGAGCCTCGACTTCGCCAACCCGGTCCACGACTTCAACGACAACGGGGCCGGCCACAACCAGGCCGCGTTCTCCGGCATCACTACGGTGCCCGGCAGCGGGACGATCGTGGGCAACGCCGTCGATCCCAGCAACGTGTTCAACACCAACGGCCTCCGGTCCTGGGACTCCACCGATGGCAGTTACGACCGGGGTGTCGTCGTCACCACCGACTTCGTGAAGTCGATGGGCCTGGCAGACGTCGAGGCGCTGGTGCTGGAGCAGACGCAGCAGATCGGCAACCGGATCTGGTCGGATCTGGATCAGGACGGCGTCCAGGATGCGAACGAGGGTGGCATCGCCGGAGTGCAGGTGGGCCTGTACGACGCCGATGGCGAGCTCGTCGCGACCGCCGTGACCGACGCGAACGGCGAGTACTGGTTCGACACCGCGGACGGCCTGCTTCCGGACACGGAATACGAAGTGCGTCTCGACCGTCCGACCGACTTCGAGGAAGGCGGACCCCTCTCCGGATACACCGCCACCGAGTATCGAGTCGGTACGAATCGTGGGATCGACAGCAACGGCGAGGTGAGTGACGACGGGACGATCATCGCGTCCATCACCACACCTGCTGCCGGCATCAACGACCATTCGATCGACTTCGGATTCGTCCCGACGCTGGTCTCGGTCGGCGACTACGTGTGGTTCGACGCCGATCGTGACGGAGCGCAGGATGCTGACGAGACGCCGATCTCCGGCGTCGAGGTGATCCTCTACGACAGCAACGGCATCGAAGTCGCCCGCACGACCACGGATGCGGATGGCTTCTACGCGTTCGGCGATCTCGTCGCGGACACCGAGTACTCGATCGTGTTCCCGACCTCGGTGGAGGTCGACGGCGAGCAGGTTCCCCTCACGGGCGCCGACCTCGGCGGAGACGATGCCGAGGACTCCGATGCGGATCCCACGACCGGCCGTGTGACGTTCACGACCACGACCGACGGCGACAATTCGGTTCTCCCTGGCGAGGTCGACCTGCCCACCATCGACGCCGGCTACGCACCACCGGTGCTGGTATCCGTTGGCGACTATGTCTGGATCGACGCGGATCGCGACGGCGTCCAGGACGCTACCGAGGCGCCGATCGCCGGCGTCGAGATCATCCTCTACGACGGTGAGGGTGTCGAGATCGCACGAACCACGACCGATGCGGACGGCTACTACGTCTTCACCTCTCTGACGCCGTCCGCGGACTACACGATCCAGTTCCCGACCACCGTGATCGTGGACGGAACCGCGTACCCGCTCACCCAGCAGGGTGTCGGCGACGACAGAGCGGCCGATTCCAACCCCGGAACCGATGGGCGCTACTCGTTCACCACCCCTGCGACGGGTGACAACTCCGCGACGCCAGGAGAGGCCGACGATCCGACCATCGACGTCGGCTACCTGATCCCCAGCGTGTCGGTCGGCGACTTCGTCTGGCTCGACACCGACCGCGACGGCGTCCAGGAGGAGGGCGAGCCCGGCATCCCCGGAGTCACGCTGACGATCACCGGGCCCGACGGCGAACCGGTCACCGACGTCTTCGGCGATCCTGTCGGACCGGCGACGACCGACGAGAACGGTTCGTACTCCTTCGTCGGTCTGCCGGTGCTGCCGCCGGGAGAGTCCTACACGGTGACGGTGACGCCGCCGGACGGGTTCGTTCCCACGCTGCCGGGGGTGGGCACCGGTGAGACGGACTCGTCCACGGGCTCCGCGGTCTCTGGAGACCTCACGGTCGACGGTGCTCGCGACGACACGCTGGACTTCGGGTTCTTCCCGAACCCGGTGTCGATCGGCGACTACGTCTGGCTGGACGTGGACGGTGACGGCGTGCAGGATCCGGGTGAGAGCCCCATCGCCGGCATCGACGTGAAGCTGTACGACGCCGATGGCACCCTCGTCGCCTCGACCACGACGGATGAGAACGGCTTCTACGTCTTCACCGACCTGCTGCCGAACACGGACTACTTCCTCGAGTTCCCGACCACGGTCGAGATCGACGGACAGCAGTACGCGCTCACCCCTCCCGGCCAGGGCGGCGCTGGCGTGGACTCCAACGCGGACCAGACGACCGGGCGCGTTCCGGTCACCACTCCCGCAACGGGTCGGAACTCCGCCCTCCCCGGTGAGGTCGACGACCCGACGTACGATGTGGGCTACACACTGAACCCGGTCATCGTGACGCCTACCCCGACTCCGGTTCCGACGGGTCTGCCCGCCACGGGTTCGGGTGATGTCCTGCCGCTCGTGGCACTGGCGATGATCCTGCTTCTCGCCGGTGCAGGCGTGGTCATCGCGCGCCGCAGCGCCGCACAGCAGTAATCCCGAAGAGAGCGGGTCCGTCGCATCCAGCGACGGACCCGCTCTCGCGTTCCCACGACGCGACCGATACTGGTGCCGCGCTGTCTCCACTGCAAGACTGACGGACATGGCGCTTCTCGATCACCTGGGCATCACCGTCGCGGATCTCGACCAGGGGCGGGCGCGATTCGACCCCGTCCTCACCGCTCTCGGCTACGAACGCGGTGGCGCGGACCACCACTCCGCGTCCTGGAACAACGGCGACGAGACCGAGATCATCATCTACACCTGGGACGACGACACGACCCCGCACCGGCACGGCCGCATCGGCTGGCAGCACCTCGCCTTCGCGCTGCCCTCGCGCGAAGAGGTCGATCGCCTGCACGATCTCTCCCTCGCGGCGGGGTGGACCGCGGTGCGTGATCCCAAGGAGTACCCGCGTTACACGGCGCGCTACTACGCCTCCTTCCTCGAAGACGCCGACGGCATCCGGATCGAGTTCATGCACAACCCGCCGGCCGGTGCTTGACGGAACGGACACTGCTCCCCTATCGTTGCAAGGCTGTGCCGCCCGGCACCGCATGCAGCCGAGGAGACGACAGATGACCGCCCTGCGGAACTTCCCCTTCGCCACGGTCGGAGCCCTTCAGCAGAAGCGCGACGACCGCAACGAGTCGTACCCTCCGGCGCGCGCCGTGTAGCAGCATCCGCTGTCCTCATGCCCCGCACCGTCAGGTCCGGGGCATCTCCATTTCCCGACCTGTGGCTGACCACGAGAAGGAAAGGAACCATGGAGAGGCTCTCCGCACGGCTGCTGTCGTGGGCATCGCTGATCGACGAGAAGACGCTCGATCAGGCGAAGACCACGGCACGCATGCCGTTCATCCACCCGCACCTGGCCCTGATGCCAGACGCGCACCTCGGCAAGGGTGCGACCGTCGGATCGGTGATCCCGACGCTCGGCGCGATCATCCCCGCCGCCGTCGGAGTCGACATCGGCTGCGGCATGATCGCCGTCCGCACGCAGTTCTCGGCGGCCGACCTCGCCGGTCGCGACCTCGCAGAGCTGCGCGAGCAGATCGAGCGCGCCATCCCGCTGTCGGCCGGCCGCTACAACAACAAGATCGTCGCGACCGCTGCTCCGCGGATCGCGGAGCTCGAGGCGCTCGCCGAGAAGAACGGCGTCGACCCCGAGGCCTACGCGAAGAACTGGCGGCTGCAGTTGGGCACGCTCGGCTCGGGCAACCACTTCATCGAGGTCTCGGCGGACGAGCTCGACCGGATCTGGCTGTTCCTGCACTCGGGGTCGCGTGGTGTCGGGAACCGGATCGCCGGCCACCACATCGCCATCGCGCAGAGGCTCGCGAAGCAGTGGTGGATCGACCTCCCCGACCCCGACCTGGCGTACCTCGTCGAGGGCACGCCCGAGTTCACGGCGTACATCCGCGAACTGCGGTGGGCGCAGCACTTCGCGCTGCTCAACCGCGAGGAGATGATGGATCGCGTGATCCGGCAGGTGTCGGAGTTCCTGGGATCCGCCGTGGATGAGCAGGAGCGGATCAACTGCCATCACAACTTCACGGAGTCGGAGAAGCACTTCGGAAAGCAGGTCTGGGTGTCGCGCAAGGGCGCGATCCAGGCGGATGCCGGCCGCCCCGGCCTCATCCCCGGGTCGATGGGCACCGCGTCCTACGTCGTGGAGGGTCTCGGCAACCCGGTGTCGCTGAACTCCTCCCCGCACGGTGCAGGGCGCGAGTACTCGCGCTCTGCGGCCCGGAGGACGTTCAGCCACGACCAGCTGCGGGAGGCGATGACGGGCATCGAGTTCCGCGACACCGCCGCGTTCATCGACGAGATCCCGCAGGCGTACAAGCCGATCGACACCGTGATGGCGGATGCCGCCGATCTGGTGAGGATCCGGCACACGCTGCGTCAGCTCGTCAACGTGAAGGGCGACTGATGCAGGCGGGGCCCGGCAGCGAACTGCCGGGCCCCGCTCTCAGACCGCGACGGCGCTGTCGGCCGTCCGATCGGTGAAGGCCTGCTTCGGCACGAACAGCAGCAGCACCGCCGCGGCGAGCGCGGTGACGCCGCACACGACCCAGACCGTGACGTATCCCGCGAGGGAGCCCGCCGTGCTCTCGGCTGCGGCGGATCCCGCCACCCCGTGCAGCAGGGCGATGCCGAACACGCACGATGCGATCGCCCCGCCGACGGTCTTGACCGAGTTCGTGAGGCCGGTCGCCACTCCGGTCTGAGTCGAAGGGGCCGCGGACGCCGCAGCCGCAGGGAGGGCCGCGACCAGGGCGCCCGAGCCGAGACCCACGACCACCATGTTCGTGGTCACCTGGGCGTACGCGTCGTGGAACGGCAGGAACAGCAGGAACCCGACGCCGACGAGCAGCGAGGCGCCCATCAGGGTGATCCGCGGCGTGAGCGCACGGGCGATGACCGGGAAGAGCAGCGCTCCGACGATCATCGCGATGAGGTAGATCCCGATGATGAGCGAGGTGGCGAAGCCCGTGGTGCCGAGTCCGTATCCGTTCACCGCCGGGTCGGTGCGCGCGAAGGTCGACAGCGGCGCCTGCGCGCCCAGCACGCTCACCCCGAACAGACCCGCGGTGAGGAACACCGGTCCGAGGGCCGGCGAGCGGAACATGCGCACGTCGATCAGCGGATCGTCGCGGCGCAGCTCCCAGAGCACGAACGGGATGACGAGCAGGATGCCGAGCACCACCACCGCCCAGGAGAGCGGGTTCACCAGCCCACCCTCGAGCCGCAGCAGGCTGAGCCCGCCCGTGAAGCAGACGAGGGCGAGCGAGATGAGGATCAGCCCCACGGTGTCGAAGACACCGCCGGTGGGCTCCGGCGACTCAGCGACGCCGAACAGGATCACGAAGAAGCACACGACGATGAGCAGCGCCGGCACGAGGAGCACGACGGTCAGCGGCAGCGCGTCGATGAGCGCTCCGCCGACCAGCGCTCCGATGATCGCGCCGCCCTCCAGCGCGGCGACGAGCAGACCCGCGGCCTTCGCGGTCACCGAGGCCCGCCCCTCCATGCGGCGCGAGCGCGACCAGATGAGCGCGATCTCGAGCGGCAACCACACGACGTAGAAGCCCATGAGCGTCCACGCGACGAGGAACAGCGCGAAGGAGTCCGTGAACGGCAGGACCAAGGCGGCCGCGGCGGTGAGTGCCGTCGAGATCAGCAGCATTCGCTTGTGCCCGACCATGTCGCCCAGCTTCGCGAACGCGGGGACGACGAGTGCCGAGAGCATGAGCTGCGTGCCCTCGAGCCAGTTGACGTCCGCGTCGTGGATGCTCAGGTGACGGGCGATGTCGCTGAGCATGGGCGTGTAGTAGCCCTGCAGCACCCCGCTGGTGAACTCGACGAAGGCGAGGAAGCCGACGACGGTGGCAAGAGTGCCGAGAGTGCGGTTTCGCGTCATCGCGACTCCTCGCTGCGAGAGGGACCCGGTGCGGGAGCGACGGGGTGCGAGATCACCCTAGTCCTTCGAGCAGCGACCGGTGGAACCGCTCCCCCCGCTCGAGGGCGGCGATCTCGACGTTCTCGTCGACACCGTGGATCGATGCCCGCTGCGCATTCGACATGTCCAGCGGCGCGAAGCGGTAGACCGCCGGCGAGAAGCGGTGGAAGTGCCGCGAGTCGGTGGCGGCCATCATCACGTACGGCACCGCAGGCACCCCGGGATGCGAGGTCTCGAGCGCCCGGGCGAGCAGCGCGAACTGCTCGTTGTCGGTGGGTGACTCGGGCGACGGCTCGCTCGCTTCGACCACCGTGACCTTCACGAGCGGATCGGCGACCCTCCGACGGATGCGCAGCGCGGTCTGCTGCGTCGTCTCGCCCAGTGCGATGCGCAGGTTGAGGGTGGCGGATGCCTGTGAGGGGAGCACGTTCGCGGCCGTCCCTCCGGATTGCATGGTGGGGGCGACCGTCGTGCGCACGAGCGCGGCCGGCTCTCCCCCGAGCGCCGCGAACACCTGCGCCGTGACGACAGGTGCTGCCCCGAGCAGGCGCAGCAGGTGACGAGCGGGCCCTGGTGTCTGCGCGGAGAGCTGCGTCAGCATCCGTCCGATCGCGGCGGACGCCCGAGGCCGGAAGGTGCGGGGGCCGAGCCGGTCGACGGCGCGGGCGACGCGTCGGACGGCGGTGAGCGCGGGCGGTGCCGATGCGTGGCCTCCGTCGCCACGCGCGGTGAGGGTCACGGTCATGACGCCCTTCTCGCCGACGCCGATCATCGCGGCGCGCCCTGGTACGAAGGGCAGCGGAGCATCGACCACCGCCCCGCCCTCGTCGACGACGATCCACGGCACGATCCCCCGGTCTCGCAGCTCACCGGCGATCCGCTCGGCGGCGTGGCCGTAGGTCTCCTCGTTCCCACCGAACGAGAGGTACACGTCGCGCGCGGGAGTGAAGCCGGCGGCAAGCAGGTTCTCCACCGCTTCCAGCACGACGATGAGCGGACCCTTGTCATCGAGCGCACCGCGCCCGTAGACGATGCCGTCCTCGATCACGCCGGCGAACGGCGGATGCGTCCACGCATCGCTCTCATCGACCGGGACCACGTCGTAGTGCGCCATCAGCACGGCGGGCCCACCGCTCACCGTGCCCGTGCCTCGCCAGTGGAACAGCAGTCCGAAGTCCGTGTGCCGCTCGAGCACGAGTCGCTCGTGCACGAACGGGTACAGCTCGGCGATCAGGGCGACGAACGCCTCGAAGGGCTCGCTGCCGCGATCCTCGAGCTCCGCCGAGACGGTCGGCAGCTGGATCATCCTCGACAGTCGTTCGGCGATACCGGGGCGCACGTCAGTCACGCGGCCATGCTATCCCCGGGCGCCGCACCGCGGAGTGGGAGGATGGACGGGTGAGTCTGTTCGCTTTCGCCCCGTCGCGGGGCCCGCGCTGGCAGCTCGCCCTGCAGGCCGCGCTCGGCATCGCCGTCCCCATCGCCGTGATGACGCTCGCCGGGCGCCCGACGCTCGGCTACATCGCCGCATCAGGTGCCTTCACCGCCCTGCATCTCGGGGCGCTCCCGGTCGTCGAGCGCGCCAAGACCCTGCCCATCGTCGCCTCTCTACTGCTCGCCTGCGCCGGGCTCGGCGTCCTCGCCGCCGGCGACCTGTGGCTGTCGAGCATCGGGCTCGTCGTCGTCTCGATCGCCGTCGCCGCGCTGGCCTACGGATTCCGGCTCGGTCCGCCCGGTCCTCTGTTCTTCGTGCTGGTGTTCGGGCTGTCCGCGAGCATCGTCGGAACCGGCGCGATCGACGGTGGGGTCTATCTCGCCGCCCTCGGCGCGGGATGCGCCTTCTCGTACCTGCTCTCGCTCACACCTCTCGTACTCCCCTGGGTGCGCGGCAAGACCGCACGACCGGTGCGCGAGATCCTGCCCGGTCCGGCGTTGACGGTGGACGGACGGATGCTGCTGCTGCGGGTCGTCCTCGTCGCCGTGGTCGGCACCGGGCTCGGCCTGCTCATCGACCCGACCAAGATCTACTGGCTGGTCGGATCGGCGGTCGCGGTGATCGGTGTCGCCGCCGCGCGCCGCGCCGCCGTGGAACGGGCGCTGCATCGGATGCTCGGCACCGTCGTCGGCGCAGGGCTCTACGCGCTGCTCGCCCTGCTGCACCCCGCGGGTCTCGTGCTCGCGGTGCTGCTGGGTGTGCTGCAGTTCACGATCGAGATCGTCGTCGTGCGTCACTATGCGCTCGCCCTCGTGTTCATCACCCCGCTCGTGCTCATGCTGGTCGGGGCCGCGAGCGGGACGATCGGCTCGATGGACGTGGCCATGGAGCGGGTGATCGACACCCTCGTCGGTGCGGCGCTGGGCGCGGCATCCGGCATTCTGCACCCCCGGGCGACGCCGCAGGACTGACCCTCGCGCGCGGATGCCGATCACGGCATACTCGCTGTCATGAGCCTTCCCGATGACATCGTGGCCTATCACGACGCGCTCGCACCCGCTGACCGCGAGATCTGCGACGTGCTCGCCGGGGAGATCGAGCGCGCACTCCCCGAGGCCTCGCGCAAGGTGTGGCATGCGCACCCCGTATGGTTCCTCGACGGCAACCCGATCGTCGGCTACGACCGGCTGAAGGACGCCGTGCGACTGATGTTCTGGAGCGGTCAGTCGTTCGCCCTCCCCGGTCTGACGGCATCCGGGTCGTTCCAGGCCGCGGAGGCCCGGTACACCGACGTCGATCAGGTCGACGTCGATGCGCTCGCGTCATGGCTGGCCGCGGGGCGCGACATCCAGTGGGATTACGAGCACATCCGCACGAATCGTGGTCTGGTCAAGCGCACCGTCTTCTGACCTCGGGAACAGGCGGCGCCGACGCGCGGTTGTAACGGAGGGTCAGACACGATCAGGGAGGCGCCGGTGGAGCTCACGCTCGTCAGTTCTTCGTTCTGCGGCGCCTGCGCGCGCACCCGGTCGGTGCTCGCCGACGCCGTGCGGTTCCTGCCCGACGCATCGCTGACCGAGATCGATGTCGCGTCGGACCCGGATTCCGCAGAGGCGCTCGACATCCGCTTCACCCCGACCGTGATCATCCGTCGCGCCGACGGCAGCGAGGCGTTCCGCGCCGAGGGCGTGCCGACGGTTCCGCAGGTGCTCACGGCTGCGGTGCGGGCGCTGGATCCGCCCCTTGCGGCTGCCGCTCCGCAGAGCGCAGACTGAGCATGCGCGCGCGGGGACAGCGCGCGCTTCCACTCACCCTGGGGGTCTTCGATGGCGAATCTCAACCCGTATCTCTCCTTCCGCACCGACGCTCGCGCGGCGATGGACTTCTATCAGAGCGTGCTCGGCGGCGAGCTCGACGTGAACGTGTTCTCGGAGTTCCCCGGCATGGTGCAGGACCCGAGCGAAGCGGATCTCGTGATGCACGCGCAGCTGACCACGCCCGACGGCCTCGTGCTGATGGCATCCGACACGCCGAGTTCGATGCCCTATGAGAAGCCGCAGGGCATCTCGGTGTCGCTGAGCGGCACCTCCGCCGAGACGACGAAGGCAGTGTGGGAGAAGCTCTCCGAGGGTGCGACGATCACCATGCCGCTGGACAACGCCCCGTGGGGCGGCCTGTTCGGGATGCTCGTCGACCGCTTCGGCATTGCCTGGATGCTCAACGGCGACCCCGCGTAGGTGGCACCTTCCTCGCCGAGCGCCGTTCGTCTCGCTCCGCTCGCTCAGGGACCGGGTGGTGTCACGAGCCGAGGGAGAGTATCCACCCCACGACGTCGGAGATGATCGAGTACAGCCCGAGGCCGAGCACCGCGAGGCCGGCGAGCAGCCACCACCATTCGAAGCGCTGACGGAGTCGTCGACCCGCGCGAGCGACGCCGAGCGGACGGTCCAGCGGGCCCGCCGGACCGGGCAGAAGGTGATCGTCGCGCCAGGCGTGCCACTGATGGGCCTTCGCCGTGATCGCCTCGACCGCGGTGAGGAGCGACCGCCAGCGCTGCGGGTCCGTGCCCACCAGATCCTTCGGCGCGCAGAGATAGAGCATGTCGTCGATGATCTCCACGTCCAGATCGCGGGCGTGGTCGAGCATCACGGCCAGCACGTCCGGCGGGAACAGGTACAGCGCGTCGACCTCGTAGTCGTGCGGGCAGTACAGACGGAACGCATCCGCGAACGGCCCCTCCGGGATCAGGCGCTGATCGGAGGTGAAGCCGATCGGCAGGTTGGTGCGTCCGAAGGCACGGTCGTTCGCTCGCGCGTCGAGCACAATGTGCGGCAGTGCGACGCCCAGCTGCACCCGCACGTAATCCGTCTGCCGCACGGTCCGACTGCGACCGCTCCCCGTCGTCCCGCGGTAGATGCCGATCTCGATCGACGCATCCCCGGGGATCACCGTCCTGTCGAACACGTCCACTTCTGCCCCCGGCATCGCGTACATGCCGCGATAGCCGCCGGACGGCAGCCACGGGTCGTACTCCCAGCCGTTGTCCGCCGCGAGGCGATGAAGGCGATAGCGTCGCCGGTCCTGCCGGATGACGCGCGCGAACACCCACACCCAGAGAGCCAGAACCGTGAGCGGTGCGATCAGTGCGATGGCGACGATGCCGAGATCGGAGAGATCGACGTCACCCGCGAACAGGTCGTCCGCCATCGGCCACATCATCATGATCGTCACGAAGGCGAGCATCACGCCGATGAGCACGAGGTACTGCGACCCCGCGGCCAACCGCTTCGGCAGGATCGATCGCACCTCGCGCGCGTAGCGGCGTACGTCGCCGACACGGATCGGATCGGTGAGTGCGCGGGTGCGGAGACGCGACCGGTCGGCCTCGTCGTCTCCGACAGCGGCTAGGGGACGCATGCCGGACCGCGGGATCAGCGCAGGGCGTGCGCCTCGATGAAGGCGCGCAGCGCCGCCTGGTCGTCGGCCATCTCGGTGACGTGCTGCGGAGCCTCGAGCATCGCGCGGAGGTCGCTGGAGTAGTCGAGCTCGACGCCGATGGCCTCGCGGATTGTCTCGGCGAACTTCTCCGGCTTCGCGGTCTCGAGCACGAGCATCGGCACTCCCGGCTCGACGTACTCGCGGGCGACCTTCACGCCGTCGGCGGTGTGCGGATCGATGACCTCCTCCGACTCCTCGAACACGGCGCGGATCGTCGCCAGCCGGTCGGCGTGGGTCGAAGTGCCGCTGACGATGCCGAACTCCTCCTGGAAACGGGGCAGCTCGGCGGTGAAGTCGACGTGGCCCTGCTCGTCGAGGTCGCGCCAGGCCGCGAGCACTCGCTCGGGGTCACGGCCGACCAGCTCGAAGATGAAGCGCTCGAGGTTCGACGCCTTGGAGATGTCCATCGAGGGGCTCGAGGTGGCGAGCGTCTGTGCCGCGCTGCGCGGACGGTAGATCCCCGTGCGGAAGAACTCGTCGAGCACGTTGTTCTCGTTCGCCGCGAGCACGAGCCGGCGGATCGGCAGGCCCATCTGCTTGGCGTAGAAGCCGGAGAGGATGTTGCCGAAGTTGCCGGAGGGCACCGTGAACGACAGCTCGGTCCACCCACCCGCATCGGTCGCGCGCAGCCAGGCCCAGAAGTAATAGACGACCTGCGCGGTGATGCGCGCGAGGTTGATCGAGTTCACCGCGCCCAGGTGCTGGGTGCGCTTGAAGTCGAGGTCTCCTGCGAGATCCTTGACGAGGTTCTGGCAGTCGTCGAAGACGCCGTCGATCGCGATGTTGTGGATGTTCTCGTCGTCGAGCGAGAACATCTGCGCTCGCTGGAAGGGGCTCATCCGCCCCTGCGGCGACAGCATGAAGACCGAGATGCGCTCCTTGCCGCGGAGGGCGTGCTCGGCGGCGGATCCGGTGTCGCCGGAGGTCGCGCCGAGGATGTTCAGCACCGAGCCCTTGCGCTCGAGCGCGTACTCGACGACCTGGCCGAGGAACTGCATCGCCATGTCCTTGAACGCCAGCGTCGGCCCCTCGGAGAGACCGACGAGTGTGAGGTCGCCGTCGATGTCGCGCAGCGGCACGACCTCTTCGGGGAACGGCTCGTATGCCGCAGCGGTCATCCGCGCGAGATCCTCGCGGGGGATGTCGGTCGCGAACAGACCCAGCACCTCGGTCGCGAGCTGCGGGTAGGTCAGGGCGCGCCAGCGCTCGAGGGTGTCGCCATCGACCACGGGCATGGTCTCGGGCACGGCGAGACCGCCGTCGGTCGCGAGGCCTTCGAGCAGGGTGTCGCAGTACGGCAGCGGCTGCATGCCGCCTCGGGTCGAGATGTACTGCACGGGGGCTCCTCAGATCGGAATCGGCGCGGGACTCCCATTCTCGCAGGTGCGCGGACGCCAGTGACGCACGACGGATGCCGTCAGAGGGCTGTCGTGCGGTTGTTGACCCGATACCAGTCCAGACCTGCGTCTCGTGCGATGCGCGAGACGACCGCGTCGACACGGGCCTTGGCGTCCTCATCCAGGATGAGGTCCGAACGGAGCCACACGCTGAGGCCCTCGCGTCCGACCTCCACCGAACCGACCTCTCCCGTGTCCGCGAGCTCCTGCCACCAGCCGACCCACTCGGGGTAGGGGTTGTCGTGGGGGCTCAGCACGGTCTCGTCCTGCGGGCTCACCGAGAAGCTGGGCTCGGTGAAGATCGAGAAGGTCACCCGGACGCCGTCGGGATTGTGCGCGGCGATCTGCTCGGAGGCGACGGTGATCGTCTGGACGTCGTCGACCTGGACATCGACGACGCTGCCGGTCGCGACCGCGAACAGCCCCAGCTCCTCGGAGATCCACGTGACGAGACGAACTCCCGCTGGCCCTGCGCCCGTCGACGCACCGCCGAGAATCGCACCGACTCCATCCGTGATCTCGATGTCGAGATCCGTCCACAGCCCGGATGGGAGATCGCGCAACTGCGACTCCACCTCGGCCGTGGTGTCGGCGTCGGCGCCTGCCTCGTCGTCGGCCTCGTCGAGCGACAGCACCAGACCGTCGCCGATCAGGGTCGCTCCCGCGATCGGGACCGACTGGTCGATCGTCCGCAGGTCGGCGATGCGCTGCACGACGGTCTCCGTGGGCTCGGCCGGCAGCTGCAGGGTCGGAGAGTCGACCGATGCCGTGGGGGCGTCCAGGCGCGTGACCACCGCATCCGCGGCATCGAGGATCTCGGCTCCGAGAAGAACGTCGTCGCCGAACTCGACGGCGATCAGGTCATCCCCTCGCTCGGCGAGCTCGACCGCGACCGCAGAGGAGAGATCGAGATCGCGGATGCTCGACGCGATGCCCACGAGATCCTGCTCGATCTCGGGGCACGCTCCGCCGACGCTCGACCCCACGTCGACGGAATCGGCGCGCACGACGAGGTCGAGGTGGATCGTCGCGCTCGGGCGTGCCCCGCACGCGGCGTCGACCAGGGCGTCGACCACGTCCTGGTCGGCCGGCACGACCGCGTCGACGGAGGCCTGGACCGTGAACGGCAACGGCGTGGACACCGTCATCGAGACGTCGATCACTCCGGGGACGTCCGCGAGGATCTTCTCGTAGCGCTCGGCGTCGCCGCGGACCTGCGGCATGCACCCGGTGAGCGCGAGGACCCCGATCAGGATCACCGCTGTCGTCGGCAAGGCTCGTCTGCGCATCGTCCCCCCTGGCGTCTGCTCCCTGCTGACAGGGTAGTCGTCCTCCTCCGAACAGAGAGACGCGAACAGACAGGCCCGAACAGACAGGCCCGAACAGACAGGCCCGAACAGACAGGCCCGAACATGCGAGTCAGAACAGGGAGGTCGGCAGAGCACCCTCGTGCTCGAGCAGCCAGCGCTTGGTCTGCAGCCCCTCCCCCGGTCGCCCGCCCGAGTAGCCGCCCAGCCCGTCGCCGGCGACGACCCGGTGGCACGGAACGATGAGCGGCACGGGGTTGGCGCCCATGATCGCTCCGATCCCGCGCGCGGGGATGCTCGTCCCGCTGCGTGCAGCGAGGTCTCCGTAGGTGACGGTCTCTCCGGATCGCACGGAGTCGAAGAGCGCTCGAAGCACTGCGCCGGTCGCGGCGGTCTGCACCCCGAGGTCGAACGGGACGTCGAACGCCGAGAGCACACCGTCGAAGTACCCGCCCAACTCGGCGAGCGCCTGCGCGAGCACGGCATCCGTCCCGCCGGGAGGCATCGAATCGACATCCCAGGTGATCCTCGTCACCGCCGACCCCGAACTCGCCACGCCGATCATTCCGATGGGCGTCTCGAGCGTGCCGAAGGAGGACATGCGCCGACTCTACGCGCCGGGTGCGACATCCAGGTCGCGCGCGAAGCAGAGGGAGAGATCACTGCCGACGTAGTGCCCGAAGAGCGGGATCGGCGAATACCCCTCGCGCTCGTAGAACCGCACCGCATCGGGCTGCTCCGTGCCGGTCTCGAGCACGAGCCGCCGGACGCCGAGGGCGGCGGCCTCGCGTTCGAGGGCGCGGAGCAGCGCCGTGGCCGCACCGGTTCCTCGCGCAACCGGTGCCGCATACATGCGCTTGATCTCCGCGGTGTGCCCGCCGAGGACGGCATCCGGAAGCGGGCGGAGTCCCCCGCACACGATCGGCGCGCCGCCGGCGTTCCAGGCGACGAGGAAGACCGGGACGTCATCCGCCGTGGGGGCGATCCCCGGTTCGTGGTCGTCGCTGCCGTAGCGCGCGTCGAGCTCCGCCCGCTGCGCCGCGCGCAGCGCGACGGCATCGGGATGCTCCCACTCGACCCGCTCGACGCGGACGCTCTCGTTCGTGATCATCCGTCCACCCTAAGAGCGCCGTATGTCGGGCATGTGACGCTCAGGCGGGAATGGCGAACAGGAGGTCGTCGATGCGACTCGCGGATCGGCTCCGGTGTGACGGAAGGGGCCCCGAGAGGCCCCTTCCGGGCGGCCCGGCAGAGCGGACACCACCGGGAGTCACCACTGCTGGCGACTCCCGCGACAGCATCCTCTCGACCCGCGCGACGGCGAACGAGGGGATTGACTTCGCTTTCATCCATCACGACTCGGGACAGTGCGAAGAATGACGCGAAGCCGGACAGGACGCGGCGCAGATGCCCCGAGGAAGGCGGGGCCCCGCCGCCGCCTGACAGAATGGACTCGTGCACCCGACCAGAAGGCCCGCCGTCCTGCGCGGGTTCGCCGCGTCGAGCGTCGCGATCTTCACGGCGCTCGCGGGTCACGTCACCTCGGGCGGTCTGATGCCCGGGATGCTCGGGATCGTCGTGCCGTGGGTGCTGTCCTTCATGGTGTGCGTGCTGCTCGCGGGACGCCGGCTCTCGGTCGTCCGGCTCTCGGCATCGGTCATGGTCAGCCAGTTCCTCTTCCACGTGCTCTTCGTGCTCGGCGCGATCACGCCCACCGTCGCGATGACCGGGCACCAGCACGGAACGCACATCATGATGTCCGATTCCTCCGGGGTCGTCGAGGCGATCGCCGCCGGGGGCATGATGTGGTTCGGTCACGCCCTCGCCGCGCTCATCACCATCGTCGCGCTGCACCGCGGCGAGCGCCTGCTTCTCGGCTTGCGCGACCTCGCCCAGCGCAGCATCCGCTGGCTCCGTCGTCGTGTGAACGTCGTCACGGCCCTCCCCGCTCTTCCCTCGCCCGCTGTCGCCCCGACGTTCACCGTCACGGTGCTGCGCAGCGCGCTCCTGCTCGCACCCCTGCGCGGGCGGGCGCCTCCTCTCCTCGCAACGGTCTGATCCACGCCGCCGGACGCCGCGTCCGGTCGGCGCTCCTGCGCGCATGCGCCCGGCGTCCGCCGCGGCCGCGCGCCCGTTCGCACGCACGGCGCCGACCGATGGCGCCTGACGAGAGGTATCTTCCATGTCCCCTGTCCGCAGATTCGCGGTCGGGTTGGCGGTGGCCGCGGTCGCGATCCTCGCGACGGCTGCCCCGGCATCCGCCCACGACTCCCTCATCTCCAGCACGCCCGAGGCCGATCAGCGGTTGGAATCGGCCCCTGAGACGATCCAGCTCGTCTTCTCCGGCGAACTGCTCGTGCTCGGCGACACCGGTGACCTCGGCGACACCGGCGAAGGTGCGTCCGCCGAAGGCACCGTGGTTCTCATCGTCGATGAGGCCGGTCACGACTGGGCCGGCGACGCCGAGGTGCGCGGCAACACCGTGACGATCGGCGTCGAACCCGGGATGCCGGATGCCGGCTACCAGGTGCGCTGGCAGGTCGTGTCGGAGGACGGACACCCCATCGCGGGTACCGTGCCGTTCACGATCGGCGATGCGGAGCCGTACACGGCGAGCGCGCAGCCCACGCACACGGCGACGGATGCTCCTGCGAGCGGACCCGATCAGACCACAGAGAACTCTGAGACCGACGGGGCACTGCGTGCGCTGCTCGTCGGCGGCGCGGGCGCGGCAGTCGCCGTCATCGCCCTCGTCCTCTTCCGAATCCTCCGTCGTCCGAGGACGGCACCCGCTGAGCCCGCACAGGGCGACGACGCGGACGAACTGTGAAAGACATCACCATGAACAAGAACATCGCACTCCCCCGCTTCGCCGCGATCGCCGCAGTGGCGATGCTGGCACTCACCGGATGCTCGACGGCGACCACCCCTTCGTCGCCGGATGCCGCCCCGGCGGGCGACACGGTGACCATCACCGATGCCTGGGTCAAGGCGACCGACGAGAGCATGTCAGCGGCGTTCGGCACGCTCGACAACAGCGGCGCTGGCGACGTGACGATCGTGTCGGCGACGACGGATGCAGCCGGCATGGTCGAGCTGCACGAGACGGTCGAGAACGAGTCGGGCGAGATGGTCATGCGCGAGATCGAGGGCGGGTTCTCGATCCCCGCCGGCGGTGACCTGCTGCTCGAGCCCGGCGCGAACCACATCATGCTCATGGATCTCGCCGGCCCCCTTGCGGCAGGCGACGAGGTCGACGTCACGCTCACGTTCTCCGACGACTCGACGTACACCTTCACCGCACCGGTGAAGGACTACTCGGGCGCCAACGAGAACTACGAGGGCGGCGACGAGCACGAGGGCATGGACCACTGATGGCCGCGCGCACCGAGGGTGCGCGCTCCGATCGCTCCGGGTCGACTCGGCGACAGTTCCTCCTGGGAGGAGCTGTCGCCGGTGTCGGCGCGGCTGCAGCGATCGGAGTCGACTACGCCCTGAACCGGCACAACGCCGCGTCCCCCGCACCCGCCGAGCCGATGAACGGGGAGGAGGTGGTGCCGTTCTTCGGCGCGCACCAGGCCGGCATCGACACCGCCGCGCAGGCGCACGGCACGTTCCTCGCGCTCGACCTGCTCGAGACCACGGACCGCGAGGGCCTGACCCGTCTGCTGCGTATCCTCACCGACGACGCGGCCCGACTCACGCAGGGTCGCGCCGCACTCGCGGACTCCGAACCCGAGCTCGCCCTCTCACCCGCCCGGCTGACCGTGACCTTCGGCTTCGGCCCCGGACTGGTCGCCCGCACAGGAAGGCAGGCGCCATCGTGGCTCGTTCCCCTTCCGGCCTTCGGAATCGACCGGCTGCAGCCGGAGTTCAGCGACGGCGACCTGCTGCTGCAGATCGCCGGCGACGATCCGCTGACCGTCTCGCACGCGGCGCGGATGCTGTTGAAGGACTCGCGCAGCTTCGCCTCGCTGCGATGGAGTCAGAGCGGCTTCCGCCGGGCCCACGGCACCGAGCGACCGGGGACGACCATGCGGAACCTCTTCGGGCAGGTCGACGGTACGGCGAACCCGGAGCCGGGTACGACCGAGTTCGACGAGGTCGTCTGGTCGGATGACGGGTGGCTGGCCGGAGGCACCGGCTTCGTGCTGCGCCGCATTCGGATGGATCTCGACAAGTGGGACGAGCTCGATCGCAGCGGACGCGAGGCCTCGGTCGGACGAACGCTGTCGAACGGCGCACCGCTCACCGGCACCGATGAGTTCGACGAGCCGGACTTCGACGCGACGACGGGCATCGGGTTCCCAGTGATCGCGAACTTCGCGCACATCCGTCGCGCCCGTGGCGACGACGGCGTGAAGATCTTCCGGCGCGCCTACAACTACGACGAGCGGCCGGTCGGGGCGAGCGTCTCGGAGTCGGGGCTGCTGTTCGTCTCGTTCCAGGCCGACATCGCCCGCCAGTTCGTCCCGATGCAGCAGCGTCTCTCCGACCTCGACCTGCTGAACGAATGGACGACTCCGATCGGCTCCGCCGTATTCGCGATCCCGCCCGGATGCGATGAGGGCGGCTTCATCGGCGACACCCTCCTCTCGTGAAGGTGCGACCGTGACTCTCACTTCCCCCGCGCCCGGCGCGGCGCTCCGCCCCGCCCGCACGCGACGCCCCTGGTTCGGCGCGCTGATGCTGCGCCTGCACTTCTTCGCCGGCATCCTCGTCGGTCCGTTCATCCTCATCGCCGCCGTCAGCGGCGCGCTCTACGCCGTCGCCCCGACGCTCGAGCAGATCGTGTACGCGCACGAGCTGCGTGCGCCGGCGACCGCTGAGCGGCTGACGCTCGCCGAGCAGATCCGCATCGCGGAGGAGCACGTCGACTCGGGCCCGGGCGCAGACGGGGCGACGCTGGCGGCAGTGCGCCCCGCCCCGGGGCCCGGCGACACGAGCCGGATCATGTTCGCGCAGGAGGGACTCGGCTCCAGCGAGTCGCGCGCCGTGTTCGTCGACCCTGGGACCGGTGAGATCCGCGGCGACCTCACGGTCTACGGCACGAGCGGCTCGCTGCCGTTGCGAACCTGGATCTCGAACCTGCACCGCACGCTGCATCTGGGCGACCTCGGCCGGAACTACAGCGAGCTCGCCGCATCGTGGCTCGGCATCGTCGCGCTCGCCGGTCTCGTCCTATGGATCGTCCGCATCCGGAAGGCGCGCGTGAGACGGGACCTCGTGCGTCCGAACCGCGCGCACACCGGCTATCGCCGCCTGTTCGGATGGCACACGTCGGTGGGGATCTGGGTGCTCCTGGGCGCCCTGTTCCTCTCGGCCACGGGCATCACCTGGTCGCAGTACGCCGGTGCGAATGTCTCGAACCTGCGAGCGGCGCTGGACTGGACGGGTCCCGCGCTCCGCACGACCCTCGGAGAGGAGGCGGATGCTCCGGTCGACGAGCACGCCGCCCACCGCGGAGCGGTCTCGGCGCCCACCGGCGCGGCGAATCCGGCGACCTTCGACGCCGTCCTCGCGATCGCGCAGCGCGCGAACGTGAACACCGGACAGGTCGAGATCGCGCCTCCAGCGGAGGCAGGCATGGCGTGGACGGTGCGCGAGATCAAGACGGGCTTCCCCACCGAGGGCGACCGACTCGCGATCGACGGCTCGAGCATGCAGATCACCGATCGCATCGATTTCGCCGACCTGCCCCTCGCAGCGAAGCTCGCGGACTGGGGCGTCAGCCTGCACATGGGCGTGCTGTTCGGTCCGCTCAACCAGATCGTGCTGCTGCTGATCGCGACCGGCATCACGACGATGGTCGTGCTCGGCTACGCGATGTGGTGGAAGCGGAGGCCCACGCACGCCCCGAGCCGTCTCGTCGGGTCGACACCGCGGCGCGGCGCACTCCGCGACGCCCCGTGGTGGGGTCTCGGCGCCGTGGTCGCGGCGAGCGCCCTGATCGGACTCTGGCTGCCGCTCATCGGCTGGACGCTCGTGGGATTCGTCGTGATCGACACCGCGATCGGGGTGGTGAAGAGTCGCACCTCCGTGTCCTGATGCGCGCCGCGTAGGTTGAGGGCATGCCCACTCTCCTCGACCTGCGCGGCCGCACCGTCCTCGTCACCGGCGCGAACGCCGGCATCGGCTACTGGTGCGTCGAAGAGCTCGCCGCCCGCGGCGCCAGGGTGCTGCTCGGGTGCCGGTCCGCCGAGCGTGCGGCATCCGCTGTCGCATCGGTGCGCACGCAGGTGCCGGATGCCGACCTCGCGGTCGCGCCGCTGGACCTCGGCTCGCTGCAGAGCATCGCCGACGCGGCATCCGCGCTCGACGAGCGCATCGACGTCGTGATCTGCAATGCCGGCGTCAAGGCGGCGACGCGGTCGGCCCGCACGCTCGACGGCCTCGACCTGATGATGGGCACGAACTTCCTCGGGCACTTCGCGCTGCTCGCGCAGCTCGACCAGGTGCTCGCCGCCGAGGCCAGGGTGGTGTCGGTGGGCTCGCTCGCGCACCGCTTCGGAGCGGTCGACGCCGAGCGTCTCTCCGCGCCGTGGCGAGGGTCATCGCTCCGGCAGTACGCCCGCTCGAAGGCGGCGCTCATGGCGTTCGCCTTCGAGCTGGATCGCCGCTGGTCGGAGAGCGGTCGCTCCTCGGTATGCGCGCATCCGGGCTACGCCGTCGACCCGCTGACGCCGCCGCGCTCCGGCCAGGTGCGCGTCGCCCCCGGCATCCGCCGTATGGCATCGATCACCCGCGCCTGGGTGCAGGGCAAGGACGACGGCGCGTTCCCGATCGTCCACGCGGCGACGGCGGCCGATGTCGTGAGCGGCGACTACTGGGGGCCGGACGGCTGGCTGGAGTTCCAGGGCCGGCCGACCCGTGTGACGACGACGGATGCCGTCCGCTCGCCCCTCCTCGGCGGAGCCCTGTGGGCTGCCGCCGAGGAGATCACGGGTGTGCGGTTCGCGACCTGACGGTCACTCCTCGGAGACCGCGGCCTTCGGCGTCACGCGGACCCGGGAGATACGACGCCGGTCGACCTCGGCGACCTGGATGGTCGCACCATCCACCTCGATCGCGTCGCCGACCACGGCGAGGCGTCCGAGCTGCTCGGTGACGAACCCTGCGATCGTGTCGGACGAGCCGCGTGGCAGGTCCAGCCCCGTCGCCTCCTCGAAGTCCTGCAGGTTCAGCCGTCCGTCGATGCCGCGCCCCGGGGCGTCGAGCTCCTCGGTGTCGTATTCGTCGAAGATCTCGCCGACGACCTCTTCCACGAGGTCCTCCAGCGTGACCAGTCCGTCCGTTCCGCCGTATTCGTCGACCACGACGGCGATGTGCTGGTTCTCGGCGCGCATGCGTGTGAGGGTCGGCAGCACCCGGGCGGTCGACGGGATGTACGGGATCGACCGGACGAGACCATCGAGCGTACGGGTGTCGTCGGCCGCGGCGGCCTCGAACAGGTCGCGGACGTGCACGAAGCCCGTGACGTCGTCGATCGAGGCGTTCGAGACCGGGTACCGCGAGAACGGCAGGTCCCGCACCTGGGGCATCACCTCGGCGACGGTCGCCGTCGCATCCAACGCGACGACCTCCGGTCGGGGCCGCATGACCTCGCTGACCTGGCGTCCCCGCAACGAGAGCACGTCGTCGAGGATGCGGCGCTCGTCCTCGGGAAGCCCCTGATGCGAGGCGACGATGTCGCGCACCTCCTCGTCGCTGAGTTCCTCGCCGGTCTTGTCCGGATCGCCGCCGAGTAGGCGCACGAGCGCGTTCGTCGACACCGAGAGCAACCAGATCACCGGCCGCATGACGATCGCGAATCCGTTCAGAGCAGGCGCCACGGCGTAGGCGAACTGCGCGTTGCGCTGGATAGCGAGCCGCTTCGGCACGAGCTCGCCGAGCACGAGCGACAGGTAGGCGATCACCAGGGTGAGTGCGATCGTGGCGATGGTGAGCGAGAGCGCGGGGGCGAGACCCCATGACTCGAACAGTGGAGCGACCGACGGAGCGATCGAGGTCGCGCCGTAGGCGGCCGAGGCGAAGCCCGCCACCGTCACGCCGATCTGGACGGCGGAGAGGAAGGTGTTGGGGTTGCGCGCGAGGCCTGCGACCTTCGCTCCGCGACGGCCTCGCTGCGCGATCGCGTTGATCTGGCTCTCCCGCAGAGTGACCAGTGCCATCTCGGTCGCGGCGAACACGCCGCCGATCAGCACGAAGGCGATGACGAGGGCGATGTTCCAGAGCAGGTCGCCCATCAGCGGATCACCTGCCCGGTGCGGGGGTGGGCGCCCGGCGTGGGCCGGGCGCTCGTACTGTCAGAGTCCGAAGAGTCAGAACAGTGGGATCCCAAGGAGTGCTCCTTATTTCTTGTGCGCGTCGGTGGCGGAAGGGGTGTCGGTGGCGGAAGGAAGGGATGCCGGATCGCGCCGCGTCTTGGCGAGGCTGGCGATCGTGGCCACGGCGATCGTGGCGGCGATGAAGAGCAGCGAGAACCAGATCGGGATCTCGGGCGCCCACAGCACGGGCTCGCCGCCATTGATGAAAGGCAGCTCGTTGACGTGCAGGGCGTGGAAGACGAGCTTCACTCCGATGAAGGCGAGGATCACCGCGAGGCCCTGCGCGAGGTAGACCAGACGCTCGAGGAGTCCGCCGATGAGGAAGTAGAGCTGACGAAGCCCCATGAGCGCGAACGCGTTGGCGGTGAACACGATGTACGCCTGGTCGGTGAGGCCGTAGATCGCGGGGATCGAGTCGACCGCGAACACCAGGTCGATGAAGCCGATCGCGATGATGGTGAGCAGCATCGGCGTGACGAAGCGCTTGCCGTTCTTGACGACGGTCAGCCTGTCCTCGTTGTATTCGTTGCTCACCGGGAGGTGACGGCGGACGAACTGCATGAAGCGGCCGTTCGCGGGGTCGCTCTCGTGGTCGCTGAACGCCTGGCGGTACGCGAGTACGAGCAGCAGGGCGCCGAACAGGTAGAACACCCACGAGAAGTTCTCGATCAGAGTGGCGCCGACCGCGATGAAGATGCCTCGCAGGATCAGCGCGATCACGATGCCGATCATCAGCACCTTCTGCTGGTACATCTTCGGCACGGCGAAGCCCGTCATCACGATGAGGAAGACGAAGAGGTTGTCGATCGACAGCGCCTTCTCGGTGAGGTAGCCGGCGAAGTACTCACCGCCGTAGGTCCATCCCGAGACGACACCGATCCCGACGCCGAAGAGCAGCGCGAGGCTGATGTAGAAGATCGACCAGCGCGCGGACTCGCCGATCGTGGGTTCGTGCGGGGTGCGCACGTGCGCGAAGAACTCGTACACGAAGAAGGCGATCGTGACCGCGATCGTGATGATCCAGACGAGGGGCGTGATATCCATGGAGACTCCAGGTTCGGCGTATGCAGAAGCAGCGCCAAAGTCTTCTCCATCCCTGCGCGGGACCGGTGGGCCGGGACGCGAACGCATCCGTAATGACGAAACCACCGTGGCGGAGTACTCCCCTTGGTGCGACCAGTCTACCGGATCGCGAGGGGTGCTCCGCGCGGAGGCATCATTCGTCCCGCAGCACGAAGGTGTCGCCTCCACTGAGACGCGACCGGATCACCGAGGTGATCTCGGCCAGCGCATCGAGCTGCTCCGGGGACAGCGCGTCGATCACGAGCCGACGAGCGTTCTCGATGTGCCCCGGCACGGCATGCACGAGACGCCGGCGCCCCTCCGGCGTGAGGCGCACGTCGGTCGCCCGACGATCCTCCGCCGAGGGCGAGCGCGCGACCATGCCGCGCTTCTCGAGGCGGGAGCAGACGTGCGAGAGCCGGGCCAGGGTCGCATCGGTCGCCGCAGCGAGGTCGCTCATCCGCAGCGTCGAGTCGGGCGCGAAGCGCAGCGCCGTGAGCACCATGAACTCGAAGTGGGTGAGATCCGCGTCGCGCTGCAGCTGCGAGTCCAGCGCGTTCGGCAGGAGCTGCGACACCGCCACGAGACCCAGCCAAGCTCGGGACTCTCGCTCATCCATCCTCGGGACCTGGAATACCATGGCGCCATCGTACGTTACTTGTAGCGACAACCAATTAGGGCGGCGCGACGCCGTTCGATCATCGCCTCAGGGCGAGGACGGAGAAGAAGGAATGAGCACGGTCACGATCATCGGCACGGGGAACATCGGCGCAGCGGTCGCGGGCATCGCCGCGAAGGCGGGAGCGCAGCTGCAGATCCTCGCGCGGGAAGGCGAGAAGGCCGAGACGGTCGCGACGCCCCTCGGCGCCGCATCCGGCACGATCGGCGATGAGCTCACGGGCGACATCGTCGTGCTCGCCCTCCCCTACGACGCGATCTCCCAGGTCCTCACGGCCTACGGCGACGCATTCGACGGACGCACCGTGGTCGACGTCACCAATCCGGTCGACTTCGCGACCTTCGACGGCCTGGTCGTGCCGGCGGACTCCTCGGCCACCCGGATCATCCAGGAGGCGCTGTCCGGAGCATCCGTCGTCAAGGCGTTCAACGTCAACTTCGGCGCCACGCTCGCGACCGGCACCGCGGGACCGCTGCCGACCACCGTCCTCGTCGCCGGCGACAGCACCCAGGCGAAGGACGCCGTCATCGCGCTCGTGACCGCCGGAGGACTGCGCGGTGTGGATGCCGGGTCGCTGAAGCGCGCCCGTGAGCTCGAGGCCCTCGGCTTCCTCCAGATCTCGCTCGCCGCAGCCGAGAAGACGCCGTGGACCGGCGGCTTCGCACTGATCGGCTGACCCGATGACGACCATCGATGAGTGGCGCGAGGCGTCCACCGCGACGATCGGCGCCGCCCCGGATGGGACGCAGATGGACACCGTCGAGCTGCTCGTCCGCGATCTCGATGCCATGACCGCGTACTACCACCGAGCCGTGACACTCGACGTGCTCGAGCAGTCCGGCGACACCGCGACCCTGGGCCGCGGCACGCAGCGCATCATGACGTTGCGGCAGCGGACGGAGCTGCCCACCGCGGACCGCTCCGGGGCGGGGCTCTACCACACGGCGATCCTCTTCCGGGATCGCCCGCGCCTCGCCTCGTCGCTGCTCTCGATGGCACAGCAGGTGCCGCAGACCTACACCGGGTCCGCCGATCACCTCGTCAGCGAGGCGTTCTACTTCACGGATCCCGAGGGGAACGGTCTCGAGCTGTACCACGATCGTCCGCGATCGGAATGGCAGCGGCTGCCCGGCGGCGGCGTGCAGATGGGGTCTCTGCCCCTCGACCCGAACGGCTTCCTGCAGCAGTGGTTCGACGAGGGCGCGAGCCATGCCGGCGACACGGCGACGATCGGCCACGTGCACCTGCAGGTCGGCGACATCCCATCCGCGCGCGCCTTCTATGTCGACACGCTCGGATTCGACGTCACCGCCGACCTGGGCTCGGCGCTGTTCGTCTCGGCCGGTGGATACCACCACCACATCGGCATGAACACCTGGCACAGCGCGGGCGCCGGTCCGCGAGCGGCGTCACTCGGCCTCGGCGACGTGCGCATCGTCGTGCCGACGCGCGGCGACGTCGAGGAGCTCGGCGACCGGCTGCGCTTCCACGGGATCTCCGCAGCCGACGACGGCCGCGCGCTGCGCTTCTCCGACCCCTGGGGAACCGCGCTGGTGGTGAGTCCCGAGGCGTGATCTGACAGCATGGAGTGCCCGGTCTCCTCCCGGACCGGGCCTCCTGGGGAAGGAACCGCTCATGGCAGCCTCCGATGTCGACGAGTCCGAACGCTCCGCACGCGCGGACCACCTCAAGGAGCGGATCTATCTCACCTTCGCGGCGCTCGCCGTCGTGATCACACTCTCCACGCACGGTCACGTCTCCGCCGGCGAGGCGGCCACCACGCTCATCGTCACGGTGATGGGCACGCTGCTGGCCGTGTTCACCGCCGACCTGATCTCGCACATCGTCGTGCACGGCAGTCTGTTCACGCGACCCGAGCTGAAGCATGCGATCAGCTCGAGTTTCGGCGCTCTCGGCACGGTCGCCCTCCCGTTCCTCTTCATCGGCCTCGCAGCGATCGGCGTCTGGGACGTCGGCGGAGCGCTGCACGCGAGCGCCATCGCGCTGCTCGGCTCGCTCATCGTGGTCGCGTGGATCGCCGTCCGCCGCATCCCGCTGACCTGGTATCAGCGGATCGTCGCGCTCGGCGCGGAGGCGATCCTCGGCCTCGCGGTCATCGGGCTGCAGGTTCTCGCGCACGGCTGACAGGGCGTTTCGAAGAACCGGTTGACCTTTTTCATTCGATCCGCGTAACAATTCGGCCTGTTTCGACTCCTACCTAGAGGGGGCTGCTCTGCAGCGCCCTCTCGAACGCGCCTTCCCGCTGGGGGTGCTTCATCCGGGCGTCCCCAGAAGACGCCGACGCAGGGGCGCGTCCACACCGACGCGTCCCCTTATTTGTATCTGGAGAATCCGATTGTCTGAACACAGCGCGCAGCGTTCCCCTGCGCGGATATTCACCACCTGGGTGGCGGGAGTCCTCGTCGCCCTCCTCGCCGTTCTCGGTCTGAGCACCCCCGCTCTGGCCGCCGGCGGCTCGGTCACGGTCTTCCCCGTGGAATCCGGCACCACGCACAACGGCACTCCCGTGCTGACCGAAGGCGCGACCTACGCCTTCCAGCTCGGCTACGGCAGCATGGACGATGGCGCCGTCGTCACCATCGAGCTGCCCGAGGGCATCACCATCCCCGAGGCTGCGCTCACCGTCCCCGCGGGCAACACGGCCGTGAAGTCGCTCGAGGTGAACGCCGCCGGCGAGCTCGTCGTCACCTTCATGGACCCGTTCCCCGGGGATGTGAACCAGGGCGTCCTCGACCTCTCGTTCGTGCTCGACGAGGTGGAGACCTCACAGTCGCGCGACCTGGTCTGGAGCGTCGACGGCACCCCCACCACGCAGAAGGTCATCGTGACCAAGCCGGGTGAGAAGCCCCAGTCGACCTCGACGTCCTCGTCGAAGTCAGTCGGCGGAGTCACGATCCCCCACTCGGTCGTCGACGGACGCGTCATCATCGACGACAGCGCACTCGACATCGAGCTCCCCTATACGATCACCGTGTCCAGCAAGGACGCGCGCGACGTCGTCATCGCCGACACCCTCGGTGCGAACCTCGTGCTCGTCGACGGCTCGCTCGCCGGCAGCAAGGTGGTCCGCGATGCGGACGACCTGAACCCCGTGACCTCGGCGGTCACCGGCCTGCCGAGCATCTCGGGCACCTCGTTCGACGTCTCGTTCCGCGCAGAGGCGAACTCGGTCTACACGCTCACCTACAAGGCCCGCATCGCGGATGCCGCCGCACTCGAGGCGATCCGCGCCGAGCTGCAGGCCTCGTACGACCGCGTCGACCCGATCAACGGCGGCTCGTACTCGACCACGCTCACCAACCAGGTCGACGTGAACGGGCAGAAGAGCACGGCCACGACCACCATCCGTGGCGATGTGAAGGGCCAGACGCGCCCCGGCACCGGCGCGGCGTTCGGCAAGAGCGTGGACCCCGCCGCGGTCACCCTCCCCACGACGCTGCCCGCAGGCTCGACGCTCGATGAGCCCATCCGCGCGACATACACGCTGCGCGCCGACCTCACGGTCTTCGCGGACTTCGCCGACGGCCCCTTCGCCCTGACGCGTAACGTCGTGATCCGCGACGCCCTGCCGGCCGAGGCCTCGTGGCTCTCGGACGACGCGGACTTCCTCGTGCTGACCGACCAGGACGGCGCACCCGTCGTGCTCACCGCGGCCGAGGGACTGACCGGGAACATCGAGCAGGCGATCGCCGCGGACGAGTTCGTGAACACCTACGCGATCGACGGCCGCAACCTCTACGTGAACATCGGCAAGGATGTCGCCAAGGAGTACACGCTGAAGATCGCCGCCGAGATCGGCAAGCTCCCCGCGAGCACGAGCGGTGAGACCCAGTACGCCAGCCAGTATCGCGTCGTGAACAACGCCTACTTCGCGTACGCCGATGGCCGCTATGAGTCGAAGTCCGCGACGACCACCATCACGGTGCCGAAGGACACCTCCGGGGGCGTCGACGACCCGTCACGTTTCCAGAAGACCACGACCAACGGTGGGCTCACCGTGACGCCCGGCACCTCGACGAACATCCCGTACACCTTCACGATCGGCCAGGGCGTCGGCGACGCCTCGTCATCGCGGATCGTCGACGTGATCGACCACTCGGTCTTCGACGTGACCGAGGCCACGCTGCCTGCGATCAAGGCATCGATCACCGGAATGTACGACTGGAACTACCCGCTCGACGGGAGCACCTTCGACGTGAGCATCGATGACGAGGGCAACCTCGTGATCGCACCGAACGCCGAGTTCCCGAAGGACGCCTCGTGGGGAGCATCCGCCGAGGCACCCTTCACCGGGCGCTGGACCATCACGGTCGAGCTTCCGACGCAGGTCATCCAGGGCAAGCAGACCATCGAGGTCGCGAACTCCGCGCGCTACGAAGGCGAGAGCCAGGAGATCACCTACACCTCCTCGTCGCGCACGACGGCCACCAGCTACGGCAACGAGATGGAGGTCCGCAAGCGGGTCTACGACGCCGCGAACGACTCGTTCACCGGTAGCCTGCGCGTCGGTCTCGACGACGAGGGCGAGCTGACCCAGTCGGACTTCATCTACCGCGTCGAACTGATGCCGCACGGCACGTTCAGCAACATGGTGGAGGACGTCAGCGACGTGCTGCCTGCAGGCGTCGAGTTCCTCGGCTTCGTCGCCCCCGGCGACGTGACCTCGGGCACGACGACTGGCGGCTCGAGCTACGCGATCCCCGGCTCGAACATCACGGCCGACTACGACGCCGAGACCAACCGGGTCACCCTCGAGAAGGGACGCCTGACGAGCGGGCAGACCGTTGCGCTGTACTTCAAGGTGCAGGTCACGGATTTCCAGGCGAACGTGGGCATCACGAACGTCATCGGCTCTACGGGAGCGACCATCACCCCGACGAACGACTATCCGCTGAGCCTGCTCAAGCGCGACAGCACGGATGCCGGAAAGCTGATCACGGATGCCGGAGCGCGGTTCTCGGTGTTGAACGACGACCAGCAGACGGTCGCGCTGAGTGATCTGCGCGTGGTCGAGGGGAAGATCGTAACGGCCGACGGCTCCACGCCGACGGTCACGATCCCCGGCACCTACTGGCTCCGTGAGGACGTCGCTCCGAGCGGCTACGGGAAGGCTGAGCAGCTGAGCCGGATCACGGTGGATGCCGACGGCACGACCGCCGATGTGGTGCTCTACAACACCCCCGGCGAGACGCCCGAGCCGACGAAGACCTACGCGATCGGCGACGTGACGTGGATCGACGCCGACAAGGACGGCAGACAGGGCGACGACGAGCAGGTACTCCCCGGCGTGACGGTCGAACTGATCCAGGACGGCGTGGTCATCGCGACCACGACGACCGACGATCACGGTCGCTACCTGTTCGACGAGCTGCCGGCCGGCGAATACCAGGTGCGGTTCACGCTGACGGATGAGCAGAAGAAGATCTACTCGTTCACCCAGGCGGATGCCGGGACCGACGACGAGATCGATTCCGACGCCGACCCGCAGACGGGCCTGACCCGCACGATCGTGCTGGGACCGGACAACATCCGCCTCACGCACGAGTACCCGTGGGCCGATGTCAAGGCGACCGAGGGCATCGACCCGACGTGGGACGCCGGCGTGATCGTGCGCACGGTCGACCCGGTCGATCCCGTCGACCCGACCACGCCGGAGACTCCGGGCACGGATGCCGGTGGCACGGAGCAGCCTGCCGTCGACCCGGCCCACCCGGGCACGCCGGGCGTGAACGACCTGGCGACGACGGGTGGCAGTGCTCCGTTCGCACTGCTGGGTGTCGGCATCCTGCTCGCTCTCGCGGGCGCGGTCGTGTTCGCGATCCGTCGACGTCGTTCGGCCTGATCGACACTCCCCGAGGGAACGTGACTCCCGACGGGGCATGAGAAGGGGCTCGCACCGGACTATCCGGTGCGAGCCCCTTCGGCTCTGTCCCCTCGCCTTCTCTCTTCTCGATGCTCCTCACGCCGAGGCAAACACCCGTACGTCCCAGGCCCCGAGCTCGATCTCCGCACCGGCGGCGAACTGTTCGCCGCTGAGGACGTCCTCTGCGCCATCCGGCAGCACGTAGGTCGACGGATCCCACGACCAGTTGTGCACGACGTGCACGTGCTCCCCCGCGCGGTTGGTCGAGTTCTGCACGGACTGGGCGTCGTTCCCGGGACGCCACCCGGTCTCCCCCGCGCCGACACGCACAGCCCAGTCCGCGATCGCCGCCGCGAACCCGTGACTCGGCACCGTGCCGACGTAGGTGATGCGCCCGGTGCCGTGAGCCTTCGTCGTGGCGGCCGGCCAGCGTCCGAAGTGCGGGTGCACGTAGGTCGCCAGGATCTCCGCACCCTCGACCTGCAGACCATCGGCCCACAGCCGAGCGGTCGCGTCGGCGGGCACCTCGAATTCTTCGCTGCCCTCGACCCGCAGCGGCGACGCGAGGTTGGAGAACTCGTCGTACCAGACCCCCGCGGCCTCATCCAGGAGCGCGGGCTTGCGCTCGAGACGCGCACGGGCCTGCTCGTCCTCGTACCCGGTGCGGATGCCGAGCACGAGATGCCCGCCGGCGGCGGCGTAGTCGCGGAGCCAGACGAGATCGGCATCCGTCGCGATCGTGAAGGCAGCGGCGATCAGCACCGGGACCTCGGCTGCGTAGGCGGCGGGATCGATGCCGCGCAGTTGCGCCGCGTGCACCGCCCGCCCCTGCAAGCCCGCCTCGAAGACGCCCCGCACGAACGCGTCGCGCACGGTCTGGAACCCTCGACGGTCCGGCTCGCCGTCGCGCGAGAGCGACGGATGCTCGGCCTGTGCCCACTTGCTGTCGGTGTCGAAGAGGATCGCGACATCGGCATCCGGAGTGAGCCCCGCGACTCGAGAGCCCGCGGTCGCGAAGTCTGCGCCGAGCTGCGCGATCTCGCGGAAGACCCGCCCCGGCTGCTGGCTGTGCGGCAGCACACCGCCCCAGTACGTCTCGGCACCGGCGTGCAGGGTGTGGAAGTGCCAGTACTCGATCATGTTCGCGCCGCGCGAGACGAGCGCCCAGGCAGCCTGTCGCCACTGCCCGTCGTACGCGGGCTCGTTGACCCACGGCATCCCGATCGCCTGCGCATTGGTCTCGGTCACGAGGAACGGCGCCTGTTTGGTGCCGTACATCCGGTCGGCGGAGTTGATCAGTGCCCAGACACCGGAGCTCGTCCAGTACTGCGCGCTCTCGTCGTCGTTCGGCAGCGCGAAGGCATCCTGCATCCGGTAGTACGGGTTGCCCGCCGTGATGTCGAGGCCACGCGTGAGTGCGACCTCATCCGCGGTCTCACGGTCGTAGGCGATGCAGGTCGTGACGAACTGGTCGTCCCTCGAGTACTCGCGCACGATGTCGGCCTGCCACGAGATGAACGCGGTGGTGAGTTCACCCTGGAACCGCCGCCAGGCGAGCGAGTACTGCGGCTGCGCGTTGCCGTCGGGGCGCCAGAGATCCGCCCAGTCGATCAGGCGATGTGACCAGTACGTCAGCCCCCACGCCTCGTTGAGCGCCTCGACCGAGCCGTACTCGCGGCGCAGCGCGTCTACGAAACGCTGGAAGACCTGGTCGTTCGAGAACGGGACCATGCCCGGTTCGTTGTCGACCTGATACCCGATCACCGCGGGGTGGTCGGCGTAGCGGGCGATGATGCGGCGGATCACCCGCTCGGCGTGGAACAGGAATGCGGGGTGCGCGTAATCGATCTCCTGCCGCGCTCCCCAGCCCATCCTCGTCCCGGTGCCGCGCTCGACGTTGATCTCGGGCAGCTGACGGGCCAGCCACATCGGCACGGCGTACGTCGGGGTGCCGAGGATCACGCGGATGCCGTTCTCGTGCGCCGCATCGAGCACGGGCGCCAGCCACTCGAGGTCGAAGACGCCGTCGTCGGGTTCCCACGTGGACCATACCGATTCTCCGACGCGGATGACGGTGAACCCGGCCTCCTTCATGAGGCGCATGTCCTCATCGAGCCGGGGCGTCGGCAGGTATTCGTGGTAGTACGCGGCTCCGAACAGGACGGAGTCATCGAGGTGCGACATGGACGTCGACTTCCTTTCTCTGGGGTCTGTGGTGTCCTCTGCGAGCGTCACGGCCGCTCACCCCTTCACCGCGCCGGCGGTCAGTCCCTCGAGCAGCTGCTTGCGGAGCAGGATGAACACGAGGATCGTCGGGATCGATGCGAGCACGGCGCCCGCGAGGACGAGGTCGTAGGAGCGGTTCTCCGAGGCGAACAGGATGTTGAGCCCGAGCGGGATCGTGTACTGCTGCGAGTCGGACACCAGCACCAGTGGCCACATGAAGCTGTTGTAGCTCTGCAGGAAGCTCCAGACCGCGAGTGCTCCGAGCGACGGCCGCAGCAGCGGAAGCACGACCCGCCAGAAGGTGCCGAACTCCGAGCATCCGTCGATCCTGGCCGCCTCGATGATGTCGTCCGGGACGGACTGAACGATGAACTGCTGCATCATGAAGATTCCGAACGCGGGGGCGACCCAGGGCACGATCAGCGAGAACCACGGGTTCGCGAGTCCGCTCTTCACCACGAGGATGAACAGCGGCACGAGGATCACCGCGAACGGGATCGACAGCGAGCTGAACATCACCGCGAACAGGACGCGGCGGCCGCGGAAGCGGAACTTCGCGAAGCCGTACCCCGCGAGCGCGCAGACGAACACCGACACCGCGGTGGCGATGGTCGAGGTGCCGATGCTCATGCCGAACCAGGCGAAGAACGGCTGGGTCGAGAGCAGGTTGACGTAGTTCTCGATGGTCACGGGGTCGGGGATCAGCGTCGGCGGCACCGCGAAGATGTCGCCGCGCTCTTTGAGAGATCCGCTCAGCGCCCAGACCAACGGCGCGATGAAGACGAGCAGGAGGGCGACCAGCGTGACGTAGAGCAGGGCGCGGCGTGCGATCTTCCCCGTTCGGGGCTTCGGTGCGCTCTTGCGCGGTTCTCTCGCAGGTGTCGGCGTGGTCTGGGGTTCTGCGATGGCGGTCATGAGTCCCTCCCGATGCCGAGCAGGCGGTTCAGGCCCTGGCTGACGATGAAGACGATGGCGAACAGCACCACGCCCGCAGCCGCGGCGTAGCCGAACTGCTGCCGCTCGAACGCGGCCCGATAGATGAACATGGCGACGCTGAGGGTGGCTTCACCGGGGCCGCCCTTCGTGAGCAGATAGGGCTCGTCGAAGAGCTGCGCCGCACTGATGAAGGACGTCACGATCACGAAGGCGGTGACCGGACGGATCGAGGGCACGGTGACGGTGAAGAACGAGCGCACGGGGCCCGCACCGTCGAGCGCCGCCGCCTCGTAAAGCTCGCCGGGGACGTTCTGCAGAGCGGCGAGGAAGAAGATCGTCAGGTAGCCGACGGTCCGCCACAGCAGCACGAACCCGATCGCGCCCTTCGCGAGGGTGGGGTCGCCGAGCCAGTCCGTGTTCGGAAGGCCGAACAGCGCCGTGAGCGAGGCGTTGAGAAGGCCGTAGTCCCGATCGAAGATCAGGCTGTAGATCAGCGCGATCACGATCGGCGAGAGCACCATCGGCACGAAGTACGCCACCCGGAACAGGTCGCGCAGCTTGAGGTTGCGGGCATTCAGAGCCTGGGCGACGAGCAGCGACACCGGCACGACGATGAGCACGGCGATCGCGGTGTAGATCGCGGAGTTGCCCAGAGCGTTGCCGAAGCTGGTGTCACGGAAGAGGTCGGCGTAGTTCTGAAGGCCGATCCAGTTGGGGGTGCCGAGTCCGACCCATTCGGTGAGGCTCAGCACGATGGCGGCACCGACCGGGATGATCATGAACAGGCCGTAGAGCACGTAGAACGGTGCGATGAAGAGGTAGGGCGCGGCTCCTCCTCGGATGCGCCCGCCACGGGGAGCGCGCCCCTTCAGACGGGGAACGACATTGAGCTCGGTGTGGGTGGTGGCGCTCATCCTCTGGCCTGTCCCTTGTAGTCGGCGGCGGCGTCACGCAGTGCTTGGGCAGGGCTGACCTGGCCCTTGTAGGCGCGCAACAGATGCCCGGAGAGCACGGTCGTCATGATCGAGCTGTTGGCGCTCTGGTGCACGTCGGGCACGTCGTCGACGATGTCCCGGTAGGTCTCGAAGAGCCGCTGGCCACCGAAGTACTCGTCCTCGATCGCCGCGAGTTCCGTCGAGTCGAAGACCGAGCGGCGGGTGGGCAGGTAGCCCATCGCCTTGTACCGCGCGATCTGCTGCTCGGGCTCAAGATACGCCGTGGTGACCAGATGGATGCCGGCCTCGGTGGCCGCCTTGCCCTTGAGCGCTCCGAAACCGGTGCCACCGCCGACGGCCGTACGTCCGCCGCCACCGGCGAAGCGTGGGAGCGGGGCGATGCGCCACTGCCCGGACTGCTCGGGGACGTTGGGCTTGATGCCATAGCTCGCGTACCAGGACGGCATGTTGACGCCGAGGATCTTGCCGGACTTCAGGCCGCTCTGCACGCTCGGGCCGTACATGTCGGCGACCGTCGCGATCGCGCCGGACTGGACGCCGTCCGCCACGAACTTCAGGGCGTCCTCCGCCTCTGGTGTCTCGAGGGTGGCGTTGCCGTCTTCGTCGAAGAGGTCTCCGCCGCGCTGGAGGAGATGGATGTGCCAGTTCTGCACGGTGCCGCCGGGGTCGCTGGTGGCGACCGCGCTGAGTGCGACGCCTTCGCGCTCTGCGACCTGGGCGCCGACCTTGCCGAACTCCTCCCAGGTGCCGAAGTCGGTGGTGAGTCCGAGGCGCTCGTACTCGTCGGCGCGGTGATACAGCACGGTGAGCGGGGTGTCGGAGTCGAGGGCGTAGAGCTTGCCGTCCTTGCTGAACGGCGTCAGGCGCGCGGTGATGAGGTCGTCGGCGATCGGCGCGATCGCGCCGCTGAAGTCGGCGAGGAGCTCCGGGGCGATGTCGCCGCGCAGCATCCGGGAGAATGCTCCGATCTCGAGACCGACGACGTCCGGAGTGCCCGTGCCGGCGACCGCCTGCGCGATGAGCTTGGTGACGATGTCGGCGGCGCCGGCCTTGGTGATCTCCATGTTGTAACGGAAGCTCGAGGTCGACTCGGCGAGGGCGAGGGCCTCGCCGAAGAACGCGATGTATCCGTCGTCGTGCGTCCAGAACGAGAGATCGACGCTGCCGGATGCCACGGGCGTGGCGGTTCCCGGAGCACAGGCGGCGAGGCTCGAGCCCAGCAGCGCGGCGCCCCCGCCGATCGCGAACAGCCGGAGGACGTCCCGTCGGGACAGTCCTGGCGGATGGGGAGAGAAGGTCATTCGATACTCCTGACTACGTTGTCATATCGTGCGATGGTGCCCACCGGGGGTGGTGGCGGACGTCAGTTCGCGGGGGTGATCTGGCTCGACTCACGGATGATGAGCTGAGCCTGGAGCTTGCGGTTCGCGGTACCTGGCGCGTGGCCGTCGAGCGCGCGGAGGAGCCGGTGCATCCCGATACGGGACGTCTCGGCGAAGTTCTGGCGGACTGTCGAGAGCGGCACGGCCTGGAAGGCCGCCACGTCGATGTCGTCGAATCCGATGATCGCGACGTCGTGCGGCACGCGCAGCCCGGCGTCACGGATCGCCGCCATCGCCCCGATCGCCATCTGGTCGTTGGCGACGAACACGGCGGTGCACGGCACGCCTGTCGCGACGGCATCCGACAGCAGGGCGCGCATGGCGTCATAGCCGCCGGACGGCGTCCAGTCGCTCTCGGCCGGGTCGACGACGGAGACTCCCTCGTCGTCGAGCGCACGGCGCCAGCCGTCGCGCCGCGAGCGGCTCGACTGCCAGTTCATGGGGCCGGCGATGTGGTGCACGGTCGCATGCCCCTGCACCAGCAGATGTTCGGTCGCGTCGCGCGCGCCCGACGACTCATCGGCTCCGATGATGAGCTCGCGCGGGCTGCTGGTCACCGGTCGCATGCCGAAGGTGAGCACCTCGATGCCGTCGGGAACCGTCAGGAGTCCCTTGCCGAAGTCGACGGGTTCGGAGATGACGATCCCCTCCGCCCCCTGCGCTGCAAGGGTGTCGATCGCGGCTTGGATGTCGGCGCCCGCGCCCGGATCCGTGCGCACCACGCTGAGCGCATAGCCGGCCTTGCGGGAGACCGCCTCGACTTCGGCGAGCACCGAACTCGGCCCATAGAACGCGGTGCCGCCGAGTGCGACGACGCCGATGCGGCGAGAGCGCTGGGTGACGAGCGCCCGTGCGGCCGCGTTGGGGCGAAATCCCACCTGCTCGACGACGGCGAGCACGCGTTCGCGGATGCTGTCGGTCACGTAGGGCTCGTCATTGATGACACGGGACACCGTCTTCTGAGAGACGCCGGCGATGCGCGCGACGTCGGTCATCGACACGCGTCGTGCTCGGGGAACGACCTCGTCCATCCACCCTCCTCTCTGACAGGCATCCTGAGAGTACGAGCATTCTGACTGCGTAGTCAAGGTGTGACGACATATTCGCGTGACCGGTCACGGAAATAGGCTCCGCTTTCTCCGAGAACATGCCCCGCGGTAAGCCGAGACGGGGGCGGGCCGGTGTCACGCGTAGCGCATCGGCGGCACCGGATTCCAGGAAGAGACAGACGAGGTGCCGAACGGCACGCAGGGCGCGGGGAGGGAAGCGGGAACCTGAGCGGTGACGTCCGTCAGCCGAGGGCGATGAGTTGCGCCAACAGCTCCGGCGGCACCTCGCGGTCGGCATAGACCCGACGCAGCAGCCCGGACGTGAGCGGGTAGTCGGCGGGATCGTCCCCCTCCCAGGCCAGGTTCAGCCCGACGCGTTCGAGCGTGCGCCAGGATGCGGGGTTCCGGGTGAGCGCTCGCGCGGTGACCGGGAGGTCGGGGCGGGCAGCCGCGGCGGCGCGACGTGCCGCGATGCCCACCTCGGTGGCGAAACCGTGCCCCCAGGCATCCCGGGCCAGGCGATAGCCGAGGTTCCACGCGCGCACGTCGGGACGCCGGACCGCGGCACCGCCGAGGCCGATGATCGCTCCCGGGGCGAGCTCGCCGAGCCGGTCCGCGGTGCGGATCGCCCACCATCCGAGCCCGAAGTCTCGCCAGGAGCGCGCGTAGTCCTCGGCCATGGCCCGACTCTGCGCGACGTCGGTCTCGACTCCGTCCGGGAGATGCGTCCACGTCGCCGGGTCCGACTGGATCTCGAAGAGCGCCTGCACCAACTCGGGATCGGCGGAATCGATCGGCGTCAGGATCAAGCGCTCCGTGCGGGTGTCGGCAGCCATCGGTTCACGGTAGCCGACACCAGGGACACCCGCTCTAGCAGCCGAGCGGCGGGGCCGGGACATCCGCACCGGCAGGCCGAGCGGCGGGGCCGGACAACCGCTGGACCGAAGAAAGACCGCTGAACAGACCAGCCTGCCGGCTGCACGTCGTGCGTGGATCGCCCCGCTGTCAGGTGAACATGACGCGTCGGGGGACGCGGTCGGTGTAGGCGTGGTGGAGGGGGCTGTGCCAGGTGATGGTCCCGTCAGCGTGTTGCTGTGCGGTCCACCGGTACGGATCCGGGACGTCGGGATGCTTCAACGTGTGATGCGACCGGCAGAAGTGGGCGAGGTTGTCGATCGACGTCGCCCCACCCCGGGCATGATCCTGGTTGTGGTCGATGTCACACCTGTGGACCGGTGTCTGGCATCCCGGGAACCGGCAATGCTGGTCCCTCGCCCGCAGATACCGACGCATCGCCGCGGTCGGGGTATACGTGTCGGTGTGGGTGAGCAGGCCGGTGGGGTCGAGGAACAGGCGCGTCCACCCGCCATGCGCACCGGCGAGATCCCGAGCGATGTCGGGATCGAGTTCCCCGTACCCATCCAACTGTGCCGGCCGGTCATCCGCCCCAGCCAGGGTGGTCGCAGCGACCGTGACCTGAATGCGCGCCTGGACCGCGCCGGCCGCGTCACCGACCGCGGCGCCCGGGGTGCCGGCGAGGAGCAGGTCGGTGAACACGTCCGCCCGCACCTCATCCAGACTCCGCGTGTCCGCGGGCACATGCTCGATGTCGTCGTCGGGGTCGCGGGTGAACGTGGCCCCGTCGGCGCTGAAGATCACCGCCTCCTCATCGAGACGGTCATGCTCATCCAGGCGCGGATCCCACGGGTCCAGATCGTCCGCACTCAGCGACCCGTCCGCGTCGGGTTCCGCGGTATCGAGGGTGGGTTCACGGGTGTCACGGTCCGCGATCACCTGCTGCGACATGCGCGTGATCCGGTCCTGGATCGCGACGGCGATCCACTCCGGCAACACCGCGGTCAGGATCGCCAGCCCGTCATCCAGGGACCGCACCGTCACGGACCTCTCTCGCGCGGCACGCTTGTGCCGATCCACGACGGTCTCCCCGACGAGCGACGACGCGACCTCCCGCCCATGCACCCGAGTCCGTGACGCCGTGTCCGTCTCTGCGACCGGGAGCACCGCGGCCTCGAACAGACCCATCAACGCCGCATCCGCCCGCCCCGCCATGATCGCCTCCGCGATCACTTCCGATGCCCGGGCGATCTCCCGCACATGCGCGGCCGAGATCGTCCCGGCCTGCGCGGCCGCACGCACAGCGGGGAGCCAGTCCCGCACCCGCCGCGCGTCCGTGAAGGCGTATTCCATCGACCCCTTCGACACGTGTCCTGCGGCGGAGAACTCCGCGACCATCGACCGGAAGATCGCCTCCCGATGCCGGGGGAACTCGACCACGTCACGATCATGCAGGTCCATCTGCTCGATCAGCAGGCCCGCCGCGACCGCTTCCAACGCCGCGATCTGCTCCCGCGTCTCGACCCAGGACGCGAGAATCCGCTCACGCTCCCGAAACTCGAGATCCAGATCAGACGAGGTATCCATGAACAGAGTATAGTACAAAACTACGAATGATGGAAGAGGAATTCTCGGTTGATTTCGTACTTAGAGGCGGCTCTCTCTCCGGCCGTGACCCACCCTACGACCGACCTCCGACGTTCCCCGGAGCCCGCATCGAGTGGGTCGGACCATGCCGACGGCACCAGACGCCGACGGACAAGAAGCTCACCTCGCGCACCCGAAGCATCGGCGAGCAACGCGCCGACGCACCCAACGCGCCGACGCACCCGACGCGCCCGACGCGCCCACATGCGCCCGATCGCATCCGGAGCCCGCTGACCCCGCCGCCCCCCTCAGGCCTCGTCGATCACCAGGTCGAAGAACGCATCCCGCGGCTGATCGGGGTCGGGGCCGCCGCGCACTCCGGTGTCGAGCGCGTCGATCCGCGCGAGATCCTCCACAGACAGTGAGAAGTCGAACACGTCGAAGTTCTCGGCGATCCGCATCGGATTGGTCGACTTCGGGATGACCGAGCGCCCCTGCTGGATGCCCCACCGCAACATCACCTGTGCGGGCGACTTCTCATGCCGACGCGCGATTTCGCCGATCGTCTCGTCCTGCAGCACACTGCGGCGCTCGTCGCCCCACCCGGGGTAGAAGGTGATGCCGCCGATCGGCGACCACGCCTGAGTGAGGATGCCGCGCTCGGCATCCTCACGCTGCACGTCCTGCTGCGTGAAGTACGGATGCAGCTCCACCTGGTTCACGGCGGGCACGACGGCTGTCTCAGCGATCAGCCGCGCGAGGTGAGGGGGCATGAAGTTGCTGACCCCGATCGCCCGCACACGTCCGTCGGCGAGCAGTGCCTCGAGCGCCTGATAGGCGGCGATCACGCTGTCGAACCGAGACGGAACCGGCTGATGCAGGATCAGCAGGTCCAGGTTCTCGACGCCGAGCTTGCCCACGGCCTTGTCGAAGGCGTGCAACGTCTGATCGTAACCGTAGTCCGACACCCATACCTTCGTCTCGAGGAAGATCTCGTCACGCGGGATCCCGGAGCGGCGGATCCCCTCCCCCACCTGTCGTTCATTGCGATAGGCGGCCGCGGTGTCGATGTGACGGTAGCCGACCCGCAGGGCCTCGGCGACAGCATCCGTCGTCTCCTCCGGCGGACTCTGGAAGACGCCGAGCCCGATCGCCGGCATGGTGACACCGTTGTTGAGAGTGAGTTCGTTCATGGTGGCTCCGTTTCTCGAGAGGTGAGCACGCGCTCCCCCTCCGACTACCATCACATCGTCGTCTCCCTTCCGTCGGCAGTGTCGAGCGTTCCCGGTACTGGCAGACCCCTTCTCGGCCCAATGCCCTTGCACAGGCACTGATCAGGCACGCACTCTACGATCGACGCAGAACGCCGACACGGCAGCGCGGGCGGGACGGCCCACTCGCGTCATCTCATCCGGGGACGACCCCGCGAAGGAGTACCGCCAGATGTCGCGCACCGCACATCGTCGGATCATCGGCGTCTCGGACGTCGCCCGCATCGTCCTCGGCTGGGGTGCCTTCGGCATCCTGTTGTTCGCGCACCCGCTGATCGCCGCTCCCGCGCCGACCCCGGCACTGATCATCGCGTTGAGCCTCATCGTCGCCGTCGTGATCGTCTGCGCGTTCGGCGTCGTGACGCAGGCGGAGGCGCTCGCGCACAAGCTCGGGGATCCCTACGGATCGCTCGTGCTGACGCTGTCGATCGTCCTCATCGAGGTGATCCTCATCTCCGCCGTCATGCTCGGGCCGGGCGAGCACACCACCATCGCCCGCGACTCGATCATGGCCGTCTCGATGATCATCCTCAACCTCGTGATCGGCCTTTGTCTGCTGGTCGGCGGGCTCCGCCACCGCGGCCTCGCGCACAACCGCACCGGAACGTCGGCGTACCTCGCGATGCTGATCGTGCTGGTATCCTCCGCGTTCGCGCTGCCCGTGCTGATCGGCGCGGACGGCTCGTACACTCTCGGCCAGGGGCTGGTCGTGATCGCGCTCGCACTGGGCCTCTACGCGTTCTTCCTGTTCCGTCAGATGGGCGCGCAGGCAGCGGATTTCACTGAGATCGGCGCTCGGATGCCGGTGGCGGATGCCGCGGGCGACGCCGCCGCGCGCACCGACATCAGTGTCGTGCTGCGCGAGAACCGGCGCGAGATCGTCACCCGCCTCGCCGCGCTCGTCGCCACGGTGATCCCGATCGTGCTTCTCTCACACGACATGGCGGCGCTTCTCGACGACGGACTGGGTCGACTCGGTGCTCCCCCGGCACTCGCCGGCGTGCTGATCGCGGCGATCGTGTTCCTGCCGGAGTCGATCACTGCGGTCCGCGCGGCGCTCAGCGGCGAAGCACAGCGGGTGAGCAACCTCTGCCATGGCGCGCTCGTGTCGACCGTCGGCCTGACGATCCCCGCGGTGCTGATCATCGGCATGGCGACCGGACAGACGGTCGTGCTGGCCGAGTCGCCGGCGAACCTGCTCATACTCGCGGTGACGATGCTGCTGTCGGTGACGACGTTCAGCGCGAAGAAGGCGACCGCGGTGCACGGTGCCGCGCACCTGGCGGTGTTCGCGGTGTACCTGCTCGTGCTGTTCCGCTAGGTCCTGGTTCAGGGGTTCCCCGCCAGTACACGTCTCGAGAGGAACTCCCGCGCTGTGCTCGATCCTCGTTGACTGAGGATCATCCGATTCCGACACTCAGCCACCCGGAGGTCTTCGTGAGCACCACGACGTCATCGACCCCGACAGTCGGTCGCGACGCGGATGCCGGTCCCCCGGCATCCGCCCCGCCTCCGCGCCTGCCCCTCGTCGTCTACGTGCTGGCCCTCGGCACATTCCTCATGCTCACGACGGAGTTCGTGGTCGCCGGCATCCTGCCCGAGATGTCGGCCGACCTGAACGTCTCGATCGCCCGCGCCGGGATGCTGATCACGGTCTTCGCGATCGGCATGATCATCGGCGCACCGCTCATGGCGATGCTCACGTTGCGACTGTCGAAGCGCCTGACGCTCGTGCTCGCACTCGTCGTGTTCATCATCGGCCACGTGATCGTCGCCCTCGGGTCGGACTTCACCGTGCTGCTCGCCGCACGGTTCGTCACCGCTCTCGCCACCGGCGCCTTCTGGGCGGTGTCGGCGGTCGTCGCCAGTCGTTCGGCCGGCCCCTCATCGAGTGCGCGCGCCATCGGCATCGTGAGTGCCGGCGGCGCGCTGGCGACCGTGCTCGGCGTGCCGCTCGGTGCACTCGTGGCCCAGTCCGTGGGGTGGCGCGGCACCTTCTGGGCCCTCGCCATCGCGGCTGCTGTGGCCGCGGTGTTCGTGGCTCGACTGGTTCCCGCGGCAGAGGACGAAACCTCCCGCACGTCGATCCGCGCTGAGTTCTCCGGCCTGCGATCGGTCCGGCTCTGGGTGACCCTCGCCGCGTGCATGACGACGACCGGCGGAGTGCTCGCGGCGTACTCGTTCATCTCGCCGATCCTCACGGATCAGGCCGGCGTTCCTGCAGCGCTCGTGCCGCTCGTGCTCACCGGTTTCGGGATCGGCTCGTTCATCGGCACGCTCGTCGGCGGCAGGTTCGGCGACGCGCACCCCTCGCTGATCACGATCTTCACTCCCGCGGTCACGGTGCTCCTGCTGCTCGGCATCAGCGCGGTGGCGGGTGCACCGTGGGCGACGGTCGTCCTGGTCGTCCTGCTGGGGCTCTTCGGTCTGAGCGCCAACGGGGTGCTCATCGATCTCAGCGTGCGCTTCGCCGGACAGGCGGCGACGCTCGGCTCGGCGCTCGCGGTGGCGGCCTTCAACGCCGGTACCGCCGTCGGATCCGCCGTCGCCGGGCTGACGCTGGGCAGCGCACTCGGCATCGCGGGCCCCGCCGCTGTGGGAGCGGGCATCGTCGCGCTCACCCTGATCCCGACGATCGTGCTCGCAGTGATGCGGAGTCGGGACAGGCGCTGATCCGGAGCGGTCGCGCATAGGATGCGGGGGTGACCGGCCGGACCGACGAGCAGCCCGAGGTCCGTACTGCGCGCCCTATTCAGGTCTACGCGCCATAAACCTGAATAGCGCGACACTTCTTCAGGCTTCGGATGAGCTGTTCGCGCGCTCCATCGTCAGCGTTCCCGATCGTCCCAGACGAACGATCGTGCCGCGATCAAAGTCGCGATCACGGTGGCGCCGAGCATCAGAGCCCACAAAGCCGGGATGGGGAGAGTCGTCGCAGTGCCCGCGAGGTCGGCTCCAGCCGCCTGCACGAGCCAGTTCGTCGGCAGCATGTCCGTCACCGACCAGACCCACTCGGGCAAGACGGTACGGGGGAACACCGCCCCGGTCGCGAACAGCGCGAGGATGGGGATCATCACCGCTGCTTGGGTGATGATCTCCGGCTTTCGCGAGCGACTGCCGAGCAGCAACGCGAACGAGAAGCACATCGCCAGCCCCACCAAGAGAGTGATCGACAGCCGCAGGATGCCGCCGCCGGACGAATAGCCGTTGACCATCGAGACGATCAGCGTGACGACCGCGATGAGCGCTGCGAACCCGAAGCGGAGCGGGATCTGAGCGCACACGTAGTCGAGTCGCCGCACCGGGGTGGTGCCCAGAAGCCGCAGCAGACCGCGCGAACGTGCAGTGACGAGAGCCAGGCTCGTCCCGGTGAACGTCGCGGAGAGGAACCCCAGCAAGACGACCCCGGCGAGATTGGCGCGGAGCAGATCGACCACCACGAAACCGTCGGGTTCAGTCGCCGTGATGTCGGCGGGCGAGTACCCCGCTGCCTCGACCGCGCGTTGCACCTCCAACCACGCAGGGGCACGCGATCCGGGCACTCCGACGACGACATCCGCGCTGACCGAGGTCACCGTCACCGAGACGTCCGCTCCCGGGCCGGATGTGGCCTCGATCCCGTGCTCGCCGAGCGACATGAGCACGCGTTCGACCGCCGTCTGCTCGCCCGTCACCACGACGACGGGGTCAGCGCGCCCCTGGACGTTGATGGCCAGGTTGAGCGCGAACATCAACAATAGGAAGAAGCCGAAAGAGAAGAGCGCGGAGAACAAGCCCCGCCGGTCGCGCCACTGCTCCTTCGCGCCGGCCACGGTCATCTCGACGAACGCCGATCCGATCCGCGGTTCCCCTTCGATCTCGCGAGTCATGAGGCCTGCCCTTCGCTCATCCCATCCCCGATCACGGCGAGGAACACGTCCTCGAGGGAGCCTCTGCGCACGTCGTACGCCCACGTGCGCAGACCCGGGCGCTCGATGACGGCGCGCAGCACGGCATCCGGGTCGTCCGTCGTGACGAGCACACGCTCCCCGCCGTCCACGGCCTCGACCGTGAGGCTCGTGACGGATGCTCGGAGGCGCAACCAGCCGAATCCGGAACCGGCCGGCGCGGTGAAGGCGATCGAGCTCACCGTGGAGCTCTGTCGCACCAGTTCGTCGGGCCGATCGACGGCGGCGAGCGCGCCGTCGTGAAGGATCGCGACACGGTCGCAGAGATCCGTGGCTTCCGTGAGGTCGTGGGTCGAGTACAGCACGGTGACGCCGTGCGCCGCCAGCGATCGAACGATGTCCTGCAGCCCTCGTCGCGCGGCGGGGTCGAGGCCGGCCGAGGGCTCATCGAGCACCACGAGTTCCGGGTTCCCGATGAGCGCAACACCCAGCAGCAGCCGTCGCAGCTGTCCGCCTGACAGGTCTCGCACCGCGACGGCATCCTGTTCTGCGAGACCGATCAGATCGATCACGTCGAAGATGCGGCGCGGACGCCGATGCAGCGAAGCGAAGAGGCGCAGGATCTCGAGGACGGTCAGTCGCTCGGGCAGAGCGGCCGCCTGCGGCTGCACGCTGACTCGAGAGGTGACCGCACGCCGGTCCCGCGCCGGGTCGACGCCGAAGACCCGCACCTCACCGCTCGTCAGCCTCCGCAGTCCGACGATGCTCTCGAGCAGGGTCGACTTCCCGGCTCCGTTCCGGCCGAGCACTCCGAAGATCTCCCCCGCGTGCACCTCGAATGAGACATCGTCGAGAGCTCGCCGATCGCCGTACGTCTTCGAGACGTGGGCCGCGACGATCACAGGTGGAAGATCCGCGTCCTTCGGCATGGTCGATCCTTCGCTCGCATGGGGCTGCCTCCATTCCATCGATGGATGCGGTCACCCGCGTCCGTCATACGGCGGATATCGACGCCGCGCGCTCGGGCCCTCCTCCGCCGAGCGGCGGAGTCGGACCCCGGATGCTCGCGCCGAAGGCCACATGTCACCGCAATGTGGTCAGATGTGGAGATGACGCACTCTCCCCCGGCGGAACCGGATAAACCTCCGTCGACGCACACCCGTCGACGCTTCCTCATCGCGGCCGGTGCCGGGATCGCCGTCACGGCCGCGGGAATCGTGCTCTCGACAGTTCCCGAGGATCCCCCTCTCGTCGCTCCCGACACGTCAGTGGATCCCGACAACCCGCGGGGGCTCCCGGAGTACGCGCCGGTCTACGACCGCGCGATCCGCGGGCTCGAGGCACCGCTGGGGTTCACGGACTGCGCGCATCCGACCGTGCGGTCGACACGTGACACCGCGGGAAGCGACCGCCACACGGTGACGCCGATCATCGATCGATTCGTCATCCACCACACGGGCACGACCACCGAGCAGCTCGACTTCCTGTCGCACTGCAACAAGAGATCCTCCGCCCCGACCTTCTACCTGCGCAACGACGGATCCGTCATCGAGCTCATCCGCCCCGGGGCCAAGCCGTCCTCCACCGGAGCCGACTGGAACTGGCGCTCGCTGGCGGTGGAGACCTTGAACGCCACCGGAGCCCCGGAGTACCGGGTGACCCCCGCGCAGCTGGAAGAGCTCGCCCGGATGATCGCCTGGCTCGCGACCTTCGACGGCAGCACCTTGGACGGCGTTCCGGTGTCGTTCGCGATCGACAGAGAGCACGTCATCAGCCATCGGGAGACCTGGTCGGGAACTGAATGCCCCGGACCCTTCCTGCAGTCTCGACTGGACGACATCGTCGCCCGCGCTCGGGAGATCTACGACGCCTCCTGAATGCCAGCCCTTCTCACACCGCTGGATCGACGAAGTGAAGGGTTCGCTCCACAGACGTAACCTCGCGCGTCGCTGAGTGAAACGCCGTTCGACCATGCTCGATGCAGCCGAGCATCCGTGCTCCCGTCCCGTGGAGGTCATGTGTCCTACATCAAACCCGCCGAGCTCGCGACCCGCATGGTCGATGCCGGCGCCTACAAACTGCAGCTGTCCGCTCGCGACACCCTCATTCGCGCCTTCATGGGCGCGGCCCTGCTCACGATCGCGGCCGCCTTCGCCGTGACGGTCTCGACGCAGACAGGTCAGCCCCTCCTCGGCGCCGTTCTGTTTCCCGTCGGATTCGTGATGCTCTATCTGCTCGGGTACGACCTGCTGACCGGCGTGTTCACGCTCGGCCCGCTCGCGGTGCTCGACCGTCGCCCCGGCGCGACGTTCGGGTCGCTGATGCGCAACTGGGGCCTCGTGTTCCTCGGCAACTTCGGCGGCGCCTTCCTGGTGGCGATCCTCATGGCGATCTACTTCACGTACGGGTTCTCGACGGAACCCAGCCCCGTCGGCGAGGCGATCAGCGAGATCGGGCATGGCAGAACCGTCGGGTACGCCGATCACGGCGCGGCCGGGATGCTGACACTGTTCATCCGCGGCGTGCTCTGCAACTGGATGGTGTCGACGGGGGTCGTGCTGGCGATGGTGTCGGACAGCACGATCGGGAAGATCGTCGCGATGTGGCTCCCGATCATGTTGTTCTTCTACATGGGCTTCGAGCACTCGATCGTCAACATGTTCCTGTTCCCCTCGGGCCTGCTGATGGGTGCGGACTTCACTGTGTGGGACTACCTCGTCTGGAACGAGCTGCCGACCGTCGTCGGCAACCTCGTCGGCGGCCTCGCCTTCGTCGGGCTGCCGATCTACTTCACGCACGGCCGCCCGAAGGCTCGGAAGGCGCGCGAGGCGCGTGCAGAGCAGCGTCGGGCGCGCCTGGTCGTCACCGAGGCACCGACCGCGGATACGCCCGTGATCGGTCAGGACACGACCAGAGCCGAGCGCGAGCCGTCGCGGGTCTGAATCGACGAACGGGGGCGGATGCGTCGGCATCCGCCCCCGTTCCTACGCGCGCTCGAACGTGCTCGCGGCGACGTCAGGCCGCGGTGAAGCGATCGACGATCACCTCGGCAATGCGCACGTCGACGCCGAGCGGCGCAGAGACCAGGTCGGCACCCGATCTCTGGACGAGTCCGGCGAAGTACCCCGGAGCGAGCACATGGCTCGCGGCGATCACCCGGGAAGCCCCGTCACGACGAGCGGATGCCACCGCTTCGCCGATCCGCGGATCGATCGCCGAGGCGTAGCCGATCGTGATCGGGGCGGGGATCAGACGAGCGAGGTGTTCGGCGGCTGCGTTGACATCCGCGACGGCGGCGGGGTTGCTGGACCCGGCTGCGGCGAGCACGACGTGGTCGCCCGGGACCCAGGTGTCCGAGACGGTCGCCCGAAGTCGGTCGGCCAGCACCTCGGCGATCAGCGGGTGCGTGCCCAAGGGCTTCCCCGCCCGCACATTGTCGTGCGGGCGCACCGCGTCAGCGATGTCCACCGCCGTGTGGAACCCGACGGAGAGCAGCAACGGCACCACCACCACATCGTCGAGGCTCCGTTCCTGCTCGATCACCTCGAGCAGTGTGGGCTCCTGCACATCGACGAATGCCTGCACGACTCGCGTCTCCGGCAGCAGCTGCCGAACGAGATCGACGAGAAGCTCGACCGCGCGCCGTCCCTCCGGCGAGTCCGTGCCGTGGGAGCAGGCGACGAGAGTGGTCATTCGGGTTCCTCCACGGTGAGTCGGTAACCGCGTTTCACGATGGTCTGGATCACGCTCGCACCGCCGAGCGACTCCCGGAGCCTGGCGACCGCCATCTCGACAGCGTGCGCGCTCTGGCCGCTCCGCGGCAGCGCGAGCGCGAGCTCCTCCCGCGAGAGCACCCGGCCAGCGGCGTCGAACAGCTCGCTCAGGATGCTGGCACCTGCGCGAGAGAGCGGCACGAAGCGCCCGTCGAGCAGCGCTCCGCCGCTGCGCACCTCAATGGCGCCTGCCGCCGTCCGCAGCCGCGGCGCCGCCCCTGAGGCGAAGTGATCGACGACGCAGCGCACCAGCGATCCGAGCCTGCCGCGGGCGGCGAGCGTGGTGGTCAGCTCGGCCTCGCGCAACGGTGTCGCCGTGATGGGGCCGACGGCCGCGAGCAGCAAACGTCCGGCCGCCGCGCGTCGACGGATCGAGTCGAGCGCGTCGGCGCGCACCGCGGCTCTGACCCACTCCGCGGCGCCGGGCGCGGAAGTGAAGAGCACCGCGTCGACCTCTCCCGCGGCGGCCTGCACGACTGAGCGGTGCACGATCTGCGGATCGGGCGGCGGACCCCACCGGTAGACCGTGATGCTCACGACATCGGCACCGAGGCCGGCGAGCAGCGCATCGAGACCGTCGGCCCCTGCACCGTGGTGCTGGATCGCGATGCGTTTGCCGGCCACACCGTCAGCCGTCAGGTACTCCCCCACCTCCGCCGACGTCTCGGACTCCGCGACCCAGTCGGCCGTGAACCCGGCCTGCTGGATCGCACCGTGCGCCTTCGGCCCTCGCGCGACGAACTGTGCGCCGGCCAGCGCGACCGCGAGGTCCTCCGCCAGGTCGTTCTCGTGCGCGGCATCGATCCACCCGCGGAACCCGACACCTGTCGTCACGATCACGATGTCGGGCGGAATCGCGATCAGATCGCGGGTGCGCGCGAGGAGGTCCTCGTCGTCTTCGTTCGGGATGATGCTGAGTGCAGGAGCCCGGTAGACCTGTCCACCCCGGCGTTCGAGCGCGGAGACGAGGTCACCCGCGCGCCGGTCCGCGGCCACGACGATGGTGCATCCGGCGAGAGCCGGCGGGAGCGGGGCACGGGTCGTCACGCCAGGGCAGCCCCGATCACCGCGGGCGCGGACAGCAGCAGACGATCGCTCGCGACCTCCCCGATCACGATCACGGCGGGGTTGTGCAGCCCGACCGCGCGTGCGTCCTCGACAGCCCGGCCGAGGGTCGTGCGTGTCGTACGCTGCTGCGGCGTGTGCCCGCTCTCGACGAATGCGACAGGGCGGTCCCTCGGAACGCCGTGCGCGAGCGCGGACTCCACCAGCCGTCCGAGAGCGGCGACGCCCATCAGGACGACCGTCGTCACCGTCACGTCAGTCATAGCCTCCAAGGTACCCGGCCCGAACCCGCCCTGCCCGTTCACGACGTGGAACGCCGCTGCCGTACCGCGGTGCGTGACCGGGATGCCTGCTGCCTGCGGCACCGCGATCGCGCTCGAGATCCCCGGCGTGACGTCGACCGGGATCCCGGCGGAGAGACAGGCGCGCATCTCCTCACCGCCGCGCCCGAACACGAACGGGTCGCCGCCCTTCAGCCGGACGACCCTGCGTCCGGCTGCGGCGTGCTCGACGATGATCCGGTTGATCTCGTCCTGTGGGACCGGGTGCCGACCGGGCTGCTTGCCCACGTCGATCACCTCGACATCGGAGTCGAGCCCCTGCACGATCTCGGCTGCCGGTCCGAGGCGGTCGATGACGAGTACGTCCGCCTCGGCGATCAGGCGTCGGGCGCGCACGGTCATCAGATCAGCGGGACCGGGACCGCCACCGACAAGGTCGACCCTGCCGCTGCGGCCGGCCCGTCGGCGCCGCAGCGGCAGCCGGCCGTCGCCGACCAGATCGGCGATCGCGTCGCGCACCGCGACCGAACGCCGAGGGTCGGCGCCGACGGTGCTGGTGACGGCGACCGTCACGTCGCCGATCTCGGCCTGTGCGGTGAGCCTGGCCGTGCCGTGCGCGCCATCCGAGGCGTTGATGCAGAGCACGCGCTGCAGTTCGCACTGCTCCGCGACGAGACGGTCGACGTGCGGATCGCCGGTCGCCGTGTGCACGAGCCACGCGCCGTCGAGGTCGCTCGCACGGAACACCCGGGGCTCCCACGAGAGAGCGTGACGCTCGACGAGCAATGCGGTGTCATCGTCCAACACCGGCGCCACGATCCGGGGGCTTGCGCCGTCGGCGAGGAAGCGGTGGAGGCGCTTTGCCGCCACCGGCCCTCCGCCGACCAGCAGCACATCGCGTCCGGCAAGGTCGACACCCAGCATCACGGTCATCGGATCTCCTCGATGTCGACCTCGACGCTCCCGTCGACGACGGTCACGCTCCACACCCGCAGCCTGGCGGGTTCCTTGCCCTGCGTCTCGAGGCACGCACCGCTGCGCAGGTCGAAGACCTGCTTGTGCATCGGCGAGGCGAGGGTCGGCGTGTCGCCCCTGCTCCCGACGATGCCGCGCGACATCACGTTCGCTCGGCTGTACGGGTCGTAGTTCGATACGGCATGCACGGATCCGTCGGCCAGGAGGAACAGTGCGACCTGCTCCGCGCCGATGAGTGCGGCCCGTCCTCGCTCCACCTCGAGATCGCTCAGGGCGCACACCCGCACCCGCCGCAACATCGTGGAGCTCGTGAGCGTCATCGGCGCACCTCCAACGTCGTGCCGGCGATCAGAACCGCACCATTGCCGCGCTCCTCGGCCGTGGCTGGGCGCACCTGGCCCCGTTCCGGCACATACGCGAGCGAGGGGTCCGGCGTATCGGGCGCGTTCACGAAAGACTCGAACCGCCGCAGCTTCACGGGGTCCCGCAGGGTCGCCGCCCACTCGTCCTCATAGCGGTCCACGTGCACCGCCATGGCTGCGTCGAGGTCCTCGCAGATGCCGAGGCTGTCGTCGAAGATCACCTCGCGGAGCCCGTCGAGCCCGCCGTCGAGCTCCATGCACCATCCGGCCGTCCGCTGCAGTCGGTCTGCGGTGCGGATGTAGTACATGAAGAAGCGGTCGATCGCGCGGATCAGTCCTTCGTCATCGAGATCCGATGCCAGCAGCTCGGCGTGCCGAGGAGAGAACCCGCCGTTCCCGCCCACGTACATGTTCCAGCCCGTCTCGGTCGCGATCACACCGACATCCTTCGAACGGGCCTCGGCGCACTCCCTGGCACACCCGGAGACGCCGACCTTGAGCTTGTGCGGCGCGCGGAGACCGCGGTAGCGCAGCTCCAACCGCACCGCCATGCCGACCGCGTCGAGCACGCCGTATCGGCACCATGTCGATCCGACGCACGACTTCACGGTTCGGAGCGCCTTGCCGTACGCCTGCCCCGACTCGAACCCGGCGTCGACCAGCTTCTGCCAGATCTGCGGCAGCTGCTCCAGGCGGGCACCGAACATGTCGATGCGCTGGCCGCCGGTGATCTTCGTGTACAGCCCATACGAGTCCGCGATGGTGCCGATGGCGATGAGTCCTGCCGGTGTGACCTCGCCGCCGGGCATCCGAGGCACCACCGAGTAGGTGCCGTCCTTCTGCATGTTCGCCATCACGTGATCATTGGTGTCCTGCAGCGAGGCGTTCTCACCGTCGAGCACGTGCGCGCCGACCAGCACGGCGAGGATGCTGGCGAGGGCCGGCTTGCAGATGTCGCAGCCCCGACCGGTGCCGAAGCGCCCGATGATGGCGCTGAACGTCGACAGCTCCGACACCCGCACGGCGTCGAAGAGCTGCCGGCGCGACATCGCGAAGTGCTCGCAGAGCGCGTCGGACGTCGTCTGGCCGAGCTTGGTCAGCTCCTGTCCGACGATCTTCTTCACGGCGAAGATGCACGACCCGCAGGTCGCGCCGGCCTTCGTGCACTCCTTGACAGCTGCGGCATCCGTGCAGTCCTCCGAGTGGACTGCCTCGCGGATGCGACCGGCCGTGACATTCGAGCACGAGCAGACGACGGCCGAGTCCGGCAGCTCGCTTTCCTGGAGCGCTGCGCCGCCCTCCGGCAGCAGGTAGGCGGCGGGGTCGGCGCCGAGCGGCGCACCCACCAGCGGACGGAGCGAGCCGTACGCCGATGCATCGCCGACGAGGATGCCGCCGAGGAGGGTCTTCGCGTCGTCGGAGAGCACGAGCTTCTTGTACACCCCGTTCACGGGGTCGGTGTAGACGACGTCGAGGGCGCCCGGGGCGACAGCCATCGCGTCGCCGAAGCTGGCGACCTCGACGCCGGCGAGCTTGAGCTTGGCCGAATCGTCGTAGCCGGGGAAGGTCGCGTCGCCGCCGAGCAGGCGGGTCGCCGCGACCTCCGCCATCGCGTATCCGGGGGCGACGAGTCCGACGGAGCGACCGTCGAAGTTGGCGACCTCGCCGATCGCGAGGATGTGCTCGTCGACGGTTCGGCAGCGGGAGTCGATCAGCACACCGCCCGTGGGATGCACGTCGAGCTGAGCGAGCCGGGCCAGGGAGTCCTGCGGGCGCACGCCCACCGTGAAGATGACGATGTCCGCGTCGTGCATGTTGCCGTCCTGAAATTGCAGGGCGGCCACGGCACCGGATGCATCGGGGTCCAGGCGCGTGGTCCTTGTACCCGTGCGCACCTCGATCCCCTTCGACTCGATGAGCCGGCGGAGGATCGTGCCCCCGGCCAGGTCGAGCTGGGCCGACATGAGCCGGTCGGAGGACTGCACCACGGTGCAGCCGACGTCGAGCCCCTGCAGCGCACCGGCGGCCTCCAGCCCGAGCAGACCGCCGCCGATCACGAAGCCGCGCAGTGGGCGACCGAGCTGTGCCGCCCGTCGTTCCACGAACCCACGGATCGACGCGACATCGTCGAGCGTCCGGTACACGAAGCAGCCGGGGAGCGTGGCGCCGTCGACCGCGGGTCTCAGGGCGTAGGACCCGGTGGCCAGCACGAGCGTTCCGTACGAGTGCTGAGCGCCGGAACGTGTGCGCACCGACCGCGATGCCCGATCAATCTCCGTCACCCGGTCGTGAGCGATGAAGCGAACCCGTGTGTCGGCGAAGATCCCGGAGTCGAGCTCGAGGTCTTCGGCGCGCGCACCCGTGAAGTACGAGGTCAGCGCGACGCGGTCGTACGGCGCGCGTCCCTCCTCGCCGATGACGGTCACGGTCCGCCCGTCTTCCTCCGAGCGCAGCAGACTCTCGACGAACCGGTGCGCCACCATCCCGGCGCCGACCACGACGACATCCGCCGATGCGCTGTCTCGAACGATCATGAGCCCTCCTCTGTCCGTGGTGCCGACGCTAGGCGCCCGGTGTTTCACGAACAGCCCGGTCGCGGTTACGTCGAACGAACGTTCTGCTCACATCTGGATAACGCTGAAGTGAGAACGTCGTCGTTGCACACGGCCGGCTCCCATCGGTGGCATATCGCTCGGCGATGTCCTCGGAGTTACGGACATCGACGCCGCTCCTTTCGCACGTGATCGTTCTGATGTTGAGGGATTGATCGAGATCCGTCTCCAGCGCCCTGACCAGAGGTGTGCGCACCATTCGAGTCCGAGGGCGAGTAGCGCAGCTCGGGGGAAGGTCATCTTCTGGAGGCATCTGTCCGATCTCACGAATGTTGTCAGTTAATGAAACGCGACACCCCCGGAAAGACGGGTGACTGATGTGACGCCGAGGATGCCAGTTTTCTCACGAAACATGTCGGTAATCGAGTTCACCTTCGACCTGCTGACACGTCGGGCGATCGCCGGTTCGACCGACTTCCGAGTCCAAGACCTCGTCACAAGCAGACGTCGCCTCGCCGAAGAGACCCCCAGAGCGTCTCACGAGCTCTTCGCAACTGCCGACCTCGATCCCAGCAACGCTAGCGCGGTGCTGGGCCCCTGGATGACCCAGCTCGCGGATAGCGTTGTCGCTTGCTACGACGACATCGCCGCCATGATCGTCAGCGCCGCGCTGCGCGCTCATGTGAATGTGCCCCGAGCAACTCGAGGTGATCGGATATGTCGACACCCCTAGTTCATTTACGCGTCCCAGCGATCAGCAGCGTTCGCGTCGACACCGCAGGGCCGCGACGATACCTCGCGATCCTTGCCCTCGGCGCGATCTCCAACGAGGGCATGTCGTCCGCTGGGCCTGAAACAGACGCTTACGTCGTCACGCGCGAGACCACGTAGGCGACTCCCACCAGGTCATACCTGTTGCGGCACCAGCAGTGGTGTCGAGGTACGCAGGACCGGGTATCCGTTCAAGACGACTGCGCGGCCGGGGGCATCGGCTGATCGAGCCATTTCGAAAGCCTTCTCGGCTGCCTCGAGCCAAGGGAGGTTGATTGTGGTGAGGGGTGGATCGATGTCACGGAGCGCGGGCATATCATCGCAGCCGGCCACGGCAATGTCGCGGCCGATAACGAGCCCCTGTTCACGCAGCCGAACAGAAAGTCCGATCGCCATGGAGTCGTTCACACAGAAGACGACGTCAGGAAGCGGGCGGCGTCGAAGAACTTCTCCTGCGGCTCGGTACCCGCCGTCGTGACTGGATGCTTGCTGCAGGACTCGATCAGGCGGCACGGTGATCCCACTCGTCGCACAGCCTTCGATGAACCCGGCGGTTCGCTCGCGCGAGATGTTTCCGAGTCCGATTCCACCAACGATCATTGGGGTTGTGTATCCGATGCCGACAAGCGCCTTGGCGAGCTCCCCGGCGGCGCGTCTGTCGTCGACCACGACGGAATCGAAGGGTGTTCCGGAGACACCTATAACGACGACGCGGCATCCTTCGTCTTCGGCGTGCTGGAGTTCAGCCGTCAGTTCCGGCATTCCCTCGCTGTCCGATGATTCGGTGCCGACGTAGATGATCACGGAAGGCCGTTGGCCCCGGAGGAGGCGAATGGCGTTGGATGTCGCAGTGATGGCTGCGGTCTTCGCTACCGCCGTGGTGACCAGCATGCCCCGCTTGGCGGCAGCGTGGAAGACACCTGTCATGACGGGGTTTTGGTAGTCGTCGGGGATGTCTCCAACGATCAACCCCACGGCGCGAGAGCGGCCCAGGGCGACTGCCTGGGCGGCCAGGTTGGTGGCATATCCCATTCGCGTGGCGACCGCCCGCACGCGTGCCTGGGTGGTCTCGCTCACACGTCCCGTACGGCCATTGAGGGTGCGGGAGGCTGTGGAGACCGAAACGCCCGCTTCGCGAGCGACGTCTTCGAGCGTCACGGCGCCGTTCTCGGACATCGGTTTCCTTCTCGGGCGGGTGGGAGCGGGATAGGTCACTTTATCGCGCCGAGGGTTACCCCTGTCTTCCAGTAACGCTGCATGGCGATCATCATGATTGCGAGCGGGATCACCGAGATGAGCGCTCCTGTGATGGTCAGCGCGGTGAGGTCGACGACGGAGTCGGACCGGTTCACGAACCAACTGTAGAGACCCACAGCGAGGGTCCATTTGTCGGATCCGCGGAGCATCGTGAGAGGAAGGAAGAAATTGTTCCAGTTGGCGACGAACAACAGGATGAAGACGGTCGCGGCGCCCGTGCGCATCATCGGCAACACCATCGTGAAGAAGATGCGCCATTCGCCTGCGCCGTCGATGCGAGCGGCTTCGAGGAGCTCGTCGGGGATGGACCCGTCGACATACACCTTCGCGAGGTACGCACCGAACGGGGAGACGAAAAACGGGATCAGGACCGCCCACATGGTGTCGACGATGCCGATCTGAGAGAACAGCAGGAACAACGGCAGCGTGATTAGGGTGCTCGGGATCAAGAACGAGCCGACCACGATGCCGAGTCCGATCCCGCGCCCTCGATAGTTGAACTTAGAGAGCGAGTAGCCCACCGCGATCGAGATCAGCGTGCAGACCGCAGCGCCGACGCCGGAGTACAGGATGGTGTTGAGGACCCAGCGGAAGAAGACGCCATCCTGGTAGGTCGCGAGCGACCCGAGATTCTTCCAGAGATTGAAGTCGGCGAACCAGAGCCCGTTGGAGTTATAGAGGTCGCGACGATCTTTGGTGGAGTTGACGATCAGCCACCAGATCGGGGCGACGGAGTAGATCGCGAAGAGGATGAGGCCGATGAGGGCGACTGTCTGCTCCCGGGTGCCACGTTTGCGAGGGTGGGGGGTCCGGCGTCGGTCCGACCCGCTCAAGACGACTGCTTCCGTCGCGGTCGCGTCGCGGTAGTCAATTGTCACGATGCTTCCTTGCGGTTGGTCAGCTTATAGAAGCCGAAGGAGAGCACGCCGAGCACCGCGGCGAGCACGACGGAGAGCGCGGCGGCGTAGTTGTAGTTGTTGCTCGCGAACGCCTGGAAGTAGATCGACATAATCGGCGTGAAGTCCTTGGTCACGGTTTCCGGCGAGGCTGCGCGGAACAGCAACGGTTCATTGAAGATCTGCAACATGCCGATGATGGACAGCAATCCGGTGAGCACCAGGCTCCCGCGGATCGCAGGAATCTTAATGGACCATGCGATCCGCAGCGCGCCTGCACCATCCACGCGAGCAGCCTCCAGCACGGAACGGTCGATTCCGCGCAGAGAACCGTAAAGGATGAGCATGTTGAAGCCGAGCACCATCCACACGATCAGGTTTCCGATCGACACCCAAAGCATGGACGGTGAGAACAAGTTGACGTCGACTCCGAAGAGGTCTCCCACTGCGGTGAAGGGTCCAACGCGGGGTGAATAGAGGTAGACCCAAATAAGTGATGCCACGATCGCGGGCACCATGTAGGGAACGAGGAGTGCAGTGCGGAATCCGCTCGCACGCACCTCCGAGGTCAGGCTGTCGAGGAGCAGAGCGGCCGTCAAGCTGAGGCCGAGTGAGATGGGGATCTGGACGATAGCGAAGATCGCCACCCTGACCATGGATGCCCAGAATCCGTCGTCCGTGAACGCACGGACGTAGTTATCGAGGCCGGCGAAGACGACGTCGGTGCCGCCCAGTCCCAGCCCGCCGCTGGATTGCACGGAGTAGAAGCTCTGCTGAATGGCGTAGAGGATGGGCAGGACGAAGACGAAGATGAAACCGAGGTAAAAGGGGGCCGCGAAGGCCATGCCGGCCCGGTTCTGTGCTGCTCGCCAGCGGCGCCGCACGGGAGGCGTGAAGCCCCCCGTGCGGTTGGCCGTGCTGGACGACGTGGTGGAAGTAGACATCGTCATAGCGCAGGGATGTTACTCCGCGACCTGAATGTTCTTCGACTTCAGGTCGTCGATGGTCCACTCTTGCATGTGCTCGAGGAGCTCCTGCATTGTGGCTTCCTTAGTGATGACCTTGGCCCACCAGTCGGTGAGCTCTTCCGTCGCCGAGGCCTGGTTGGGGCCTTCGATCATCGATCGCGCCGTGTCTGCTGCCCCGAGGACAACCGCCGGGGCGTCCTCGCGGGTGTCGCCGAGGAGCTTGGCCGGCAGGAGCTGGTCGATGACCGATTCGGGGTCGGCAACAACGGGGAACGCGGCACCACCTTCGGTGGGATCGGCCAGAAGTGCGATCGCGTCAGGGTCGGTTGCGGTCCACCGTGCGAACTCCACCGCCGCTTCGGGGTGCTCGCTCTTGGGTGAGATGCCGTAGATGTTGTAGTAGCTCGGCGACACCAGCTCACCGGACGCCGACTCCGACGGGTACGGGGCCAGCTCCCAGTCGCCCACCGAGGCAGCGAAGTTCTGCTCATAGACCGGAAGCTGCCACGTGGAGGTGGTGAACTGCGAGAGCTGGCCGGAAGAGAAGAACTGCATCAGCGCGTCCCACTCGATGTACGTGTTGTTGGAGACGATGTTCGCGTCGATCGCCTGCTGGATGATCTCACCGGCTGCGAGCGATTCTTCGGAGGTGAACCCGATCTTCCAGGCGTCCCCCTCTGGCTGCCACCACTCCGCGCCGAACTGCGTCGCGACGTCGCGGAGGTAGGAGGGGTCTTCACCAGGCAGGTTCATGCTCTTGATGTCGCCCTGCTGCTGCATGGTCTTTGCCTGCTCGAGGAACTCGGCCCAGTCGGCCGGGGCCTCGAACCCAAACTTCTCGAACGTGGCTGTGTTGATTGCGTTGAACGTGGGGTTCGTGGCATACGGCACACCCACGACGGTGTCGCCAACGCTGACGAAGTCGAATGCGCCCTTGGCGAGGGCACCGTCATCGTTGTTGAACCATTCGGAGATGTCCCGCGACACACCGTCAGCCAGGAACGAGACCGAGTATGTGCGCGGCACCTCGAACACATCGGGCGCGTTGCCCGCGGTCGTGGCGTTTTGCAGCGCCTGCGACAGGTCGGAGTCGCCGCCCTGCTCAACGTAAGTGATCTGCGTCTCGGGGTGCCCCTCGTTCCACAAGTCCACCTGAGCCTGCTGACCCTGGGTCTTGCCCCAAAACGTGAGTTCGATCGGATTCTCAGCAGAACCGCTCTCCCCCGAGTCGCCATTCCCTGCCGAGCATGCCGCCAGGCTCAGAACAAGGCCACCTGCTGCGATGGCCATCAACGCCTTTCGCGCTGTCATCTTCTTCTCCCTTGATGAAGGTGGTGCACGCTCGATATTGAGCAAGCGCTTTCAAGATATGGGCGGTAGCCTCCGTATGTCAAGCGGATTTATGCGCTTTGCTTTCGCGCTAACGCTTGCGCAATTTGCGCATACTGCGGCAGAGTGGACACCGTTCGTCGTGGAACGGAAAGGAACATGGTGGGAGCATTGACGCGCACGCCGGTGGTGTTGGTACATGGATGGGCCGGATCAGCCGAGAGTTGGAGGCCGATCCAGGACCTTCTCGATCCCGCGACATGGGAGGTCATCACGCTCCAGCTCCCCGGCTCTCCGGGCGGAGGGCAGGGGCCGTCGACCGTGCGATCCGCGGCCCAAAAGCTGGTGTCGGTCCTTCGTAAGCTGTCGGCGCCGGCCGTGCTCGTCGGGCACTCAATGGGCGCGCAGGTGACTCTTCTCGCTCACACGGAGGCGCCGGTGCTTATCCACAGCGAGGTGGTCATCGATGCGGCATACGCTGGGGAAGCATCGACCCGTCAGGAGATGGCGGTGTGGGCGGCCAACATCGAGCGCGCCGGCCATTCATCGGTTTCCGAGTTCTTCGCCTCCGCCACCACAGGGATGTCACCTGCTGACACGGCACGGGTACTCGGAGATCTTCGTGCCACCGACCCTGCCGTGATCGCGTCCTATCTCCGATCGGAGTACGTCGACCCCGACGCCATCGGGCTCATGCCGTTCACGGCAGAGGTTGCGCAGTTCCGCCGCAAGCCGGTTCTCTCCATCCACTCCACGGTGCAGAGCGTCCAGCGCGAAGCATCGCTGCACACACCCCCCGGATCCAGGTCGGACCTTTGGGACGGTCACGGGCACTTCCTGCATCTGGAAGATCCCGCACGATTCGTCGAGCTTCTCGACGGGTGGCGGACCGCCTTTCTCGATCCTGAGAAGGTTCCCGCGGGCCTGGAGCGTCAGGGCCGTTGACCCCACGTCGGGGCGTGTGATCGCCGCCCCGACCCCACAACCTCAGTCCCGGTCGGCGACAAACATGCGCGCTGAGCGACCCGGCGACGTACGAAGGTGCGTTCCACCTGACGGAGACGAGGTGACCGACCACGAATCGGCTGTACCGCCCTGTCGGGGGAAAGTTTGCCGAAGGGTGGATGTCACGTCAGGGATATCCACCGAACGAGATTCCTCTGCCCGATCCCAGATGAAGAGGTACGTGGCCTGCGGGCTGCGCAGTCCGAGACACACAATTAGGTCGTCCCAGGCGGGCAACCCTAGCGGCCAGAATGGCACGGCCGTTCGAAGGTCGTCCCGCATGCCCTTGTGGACCGCCACCGCCTCACGAACAAGCCCTTCTTGATCCGCGCGCAACTCGTGAAGGAACCCGGAAAGGTACAAACGGCCGGACAGCCCCGTCACGAGGGTGAAGACGGTGTCCTCCCAGCTCATATGGGTCGCGGGGTAGGCCCAGTTACCGCATTGTTCGGGCAGAATCGATGCCGGCGCGGAGGCCGCGATCGGGGGATAAAGCTCGAAGTTCTGCTGATCGCTGGTCGACTGGAGATGCGTGACTGACAACAGCCCGTAGTCTGCGCGCATGGCTCCGGAACTGCAGTTTTCAATGAGAACGTCGGGGTGCCGGCTGGTGAGATTCCGGATCCATTCCTGCAGGGCCCGAGTGTGGGCAAGCAGCCCATCGCCGGCCGTTGTTGCATGCAGTTCGGTGCCGGCGCCTGGGTTGATGTTGTAATCGAGCTTGAAGTAGCTGACCCCGTACTCGGCGACCAGGTGGTCGACCGTGGCGTCCAGGTGTGCGCGAGCTGCCGGGTGGCGAAGGTCCAGATGGAACCGACGGTCCTCCACGACCCGTGTTCCGAACCGGGTGAAGAACGCTTCCGATGGCAGACTCGCCGCAACCGCGCTGTCAACCCCGATAACCTCGGGCTCCAGCCAGATCCCGAGCCGCATTCCTCGCGCGTGTATGTGATTGGTGACCTGACGGAAGCCGGCGGCGAATCGCTCTTCGGCGACCCGCCACTCCCCCACGGTGGTCCACCAGTCCCCGATCTCAGGATTCGCGAACCATCCCGCGTCGATGCAGAACACCTCCGCACCCGCGTCAGCTGCCGCATCGATCAGCGGAAGGAGCGCGTCGGTGGTCGGCTGGCCCATGAGCGTGTTCATGAAGTCGTTGTAGACGAGCGGCAGCGGTTCGCTTTGGGACTCCCGGCGCAGCCAGCGGCGGTAGTGCGTGAGCTCGCCGAATGCTCCATCTCGGCCCTCCGGTGAGATGGCGATCGCAGCCGGCACGGTCGTGAAAGTCTCGCCGGGCCTAATGGTGTGGGCGAACTGGTGTTCGAGGTCAGTCGGACCCAGCAAGCTGAGCACGCCACCCCCGAGCGTCTGAGTGAGGTCCCACAACCAGGGCCCACTGGACTCGATCTGCCAGGCGATCCCCAGCCCACGTCGCGTATCGGTGATGACACCAAGGGGCAGGTGCTCCCCCGTCGACCATGAGCCATGGCTTGTGACAGCGAAATGCCCGCGGCCGTCTTGTGCGTGAATGGTCAAACCGAGGTCCGGGAGAACTTCCCGCAGCGGCATCTCCCGCCAGCGATTCTCGGCAACCCACTCGCTCTCGGCGTAGCCGATCGTCATTGTGTTCAGGTCCTCTTCTGATCGCCCGAGTCCTACGGTAAGGGAGCCGACCGAGGTGATCACCACAGGCGAGGCTGAGGGGTTTGAGACAGCGGAGGTGACACGGACCACGGACTGGCCAGCCGGGACCTCGACTGTTGTGCGTACCTCCAAGAGAGTCACCGCGTCGCGCTGCAGGACGGTCATTGTGGTGACCTCCGGCTGCTCAGTGACGTCGTGAGATACGTACCGCAGGCGGTCGCCCACCGCGGAACGCACATAGGCCTGACTTGTACGCCCGCGCTGCTCCGCCGAGGTGGTCACCTGAACAAGAGGCACACCCGTCCGACCGAAAGGTAATCCCCCGACCTCGTCCAGCGACACCGGACGGTCGTCCGTCCAGGACACGGCAAGGGGCAGAGCACTCAGGTGCGCGCGGTCGAGCATGGAGGTTCTCCTTCGATTGGATAGCGTTATCCTATCCGGGAGCAGGCCCTCCTCTAAGAGGCTTCGCCCGGCGTACACGGCAAGACAACCTGATGAGGAAGCACCTCGTGGTGGTCGTCTGCGAGCCCGTCATTCATAGCGACAGCAACGGCAGCCTGACCCATTTCGGCAAGTGGAATTCTCACGGTGCTGAGGGTCGGAACGAGGTCGCTGACGACACCGATGTGGTCGAAACCCGAGACGAGCACGTCTCGCGGCACCGCGAGACCGAGCCGACGGAGGCCGATGATCGCCCCCACGGCGAGGGCATCACTCATGGCGGCGATGACGTCGACGCTCTGGAGGGCGGTGCCGAATGCATGGACGGCGTCTACGCCGCCGTCGCGAGAGAATTCTGCGTGTGCGATGAATCTCTGGGGGACGGCGACACCTGCTTCGTGCAGTCCCGCGAGAAATCCCTGAAGTCGAGTTTGAGCAGTGATCTCGTGTTCTGGCCCAGAGACGACCGCAAAGCGTCGCGCTCCGGTGGCTGCCAGACCTCGGGCAAGCTCGTGCGCCGCGTTCGCGGCGTCGACGGTAACTTTAGGGAACGGAAGGGCGCTATCCCCGATGACGACGATGCGCGCGCCTTGCCGACGAAGAAGCACCAATTCCTTTCCAACGCGCTCTTCTCGTGCGCTGTCACTGGTTCTGCTCGTGGCGACGATGACCGCTCGAGGCCGATCGCCGCGCAACTGGCGCAAGACCTCGAGTTCTCGAGCGGAATCGTCCCGGGTTGTGCGAACCGCGACAGCGAGATCGCGATCTTCCGCTGCGTGCATGATGCCGCCGATCATGACGGTGGATCCGAGGTCTTCGATTGAATTGACGATCACGGCAATGCTTTGTGATCGCCCGCCCTTGATGGTGCGAGCAGCAGCGCTGGGCGCGTACCCAAGTTCCTCCGCGGCCTCTCGGACGCGTGCACGAAGGGTCGGGTCACCACTCTCACGGCCTCGGATACCGCCGTTAAGCACCCGAGACGCCGTAGGGACCGACACTTGTGCGCGGAGGGCCACATCCGCAAGCGTTGCGGGGCGGTCTTGCAGTGTCATCCGTAGTCTCCTTGAGTGAGCTGACACATCCATCACATCACGGCCCGTCGAGATACAGTGCTCACACCCCGGGAGACTCGTCGCGATGTGCTGCCCACACGGCCAAGCGGGTGATCAGCTGCCGGTGTCCCTCCGACTCGTACGACTTCTCGTCGTGGCCAAGGACGTCGACCGCGATGCGTGATCGACCGTAGCGGCGCACCCAGGCGCTGGGCTCAGGGCCCTGTTCGCCGGGATGGGTAGCGACCACGTCACGGCTTCCCAGTTGCTGCAGCCGGCAGTAGCGTTCGTCGAAGACGTCGAAGTCGTCGAAGCCGGCTCCGCCCTCTTCGTCCGGGAACCCGTTCACCTTCACGTTCGTCATGGAGGCCGGCGGGTGCCAGGACAGCCCGGGCACCCACATACCTCCGATCGCCGGGAACCAGTCCGGATAGTCGCGGAGCGATGACACCGCGCAGTGCATCGCGAGCAGCCCTAATCCCTGGGTTAACACCGCCCCGAAGGCTGCCGGATCACCCGTCACCTTCGGGGCGACGTCGCCCTCCCCTGCTTCTCGCCAAGGATCCCCCGCATTAACGACAAGCAAATCCACACCCCGGAGGTTGGGTATCGCATGGTCAACATCCTCATCCACACGGACGGAGAAGCCCGCGTCCTCCAAGACAGCGGCCAACAGCGGGCTCGTCTTCGTGAACGGATGCCACGGGTCGGCGTACCGACCAGTGCCACTGGCTATAACTGCGCGCATCGTGATCAACCTTATCGAGGTGGAAAACGCTATCCATACACGGTAGCATCCGAAGGTACCGCGACGAAGGGATCCGGATGAAAGCCGCCCTCATGATGGATGCCAAGACGCTTCCTCATGTCTTCGGCGACGCAGAGCGCAGGCGCCTGCACGAGTTGCTCGAGGTGGACTTCTCTCAGGTGGCGACCTCGTTCGACGACCTGGATTCGGCCGCGCTGTCAGAGGTGGAAGTACTTCTCACGGGGTGGGGTGTCCCGCGAGTCGATGTTCGGGCCCTGGGCGCGATGCCTGCGCTGCGGGCCATCATTCATTGGGGTGGGAGCGTGGGTTTCATCGATCCTGCCGCGACCGCTCGGGGCGTCGTGGTGTCATCGGCTCGAGACGCGAATGCGATCCCTGTCGCGGAGTACACCGTTGCTCTCCTCATCCTCGCTGCAAAGGACGCCTTCTGGGTGTCGCGGCAATATTCAGCGGAGCAGCGGGCAATCGACCGTGAAGCAGAGTTGGCTCACACGGGACTCTATGGGACCTCCATCGGCATCGTCGGCGCGTCCAGTATCGGTTCTCGGGTAATGGAGATGCTGCGAACCTTTGCGGTGGACGTCTTCCTGTTCGATCCGTTCGCCACGGCACAACGAGCTGAGGAGCTCGGCGCCACGCTGGTAACCACGATGGAGGAGCTGGCCTCGAGATGCCGCATTCTGTCGGTGCACGCGCCTGAGATACCCGCCACCCGCGGTATGGTCTCGCGCACGGTGCTGGCTGCTCTCCCGGATGGAAGCACGGTCGTTAACACATCTCGGGGGACCCTCATCGATCAGGAGGCTTTGGTAGACGAGCTGCGATCTGGTCGTCTCCGCGCGATGCTGGATGTCACCGATCCCGACGTCCTTCCGGTGGGCCATCCGCTCTACACATTGCCGAATGTCTTCTTGACACCTCACCTTGCCGGGTCCACCGGTTCGGAATTGCGTCGCCTCGGTCAGGCCACCGTATCCGAGGTGGCCCGATTGGTCGCTGGCCTGCCTTTCGCCCACCCCATGGCAATCTAAACGCGGTCAACCGCACTGCCCAGGATCGGCGACGTTCTCCATCGAACCCTGCGGCCGTTCCCTCGGCAAAGGCGTCATCGGTGCATCGCAACGAGTGAGGGGGCGCCGCATCGTGGCACCCCCTCACTCGTTGCTCGGTGCTACTGATGCGTTCCGAAGAGCCGCAGTTCTGCGATGTTGATCCAGTCATTGTTTGCGACGCGGATGTAACGGAACTCCGTGCTGGGGGCAGCGCTGGACTTCGCCAGCGTCTGCCAGGCGAGCGTTCCTTTGGCGTTGTCGGTGAGGCGCGTCCAGGTCGCCAGATCGTTGGAGCCTTCTAGTCGAACGTCCCCCGCCCGACCGGTTCCGAACGCGTCCTGCCGGACAATGAGTTCGGCGTGATCGAGTCCGATCGCATGACCGGCACCGAAGTCCATCACCAGGTACGGACCGTCGACGGGCACGGAGTCGGAGAACGTCGACACGTTGTGGTCGAACAGCCTGTTCACATGGAGCTGCTTGTCGGCGTTGGGGGTGCCGTTCAGCAGGATGGCCGTGGACTTGCTCGTCACATCAGTGATGAGTCCTTCGTCCGTGGTGAGGAACACGCTCGAACCGTCGGTAGTGGCCACCAGCGGTGGGCGATCCTCCCCGGCGGGCCCGGCGTAGTCCACGCGGAATCCGAGCTTCCGACTCGGGCTGGCGTCGACAGTCACGCTGGCGGTGGCTGTCCACGACGTGCCACTGCCGGTAACGGTGGCCGCTTTCCCGTCGATGGTGGCGGTGACGTCCGTGATCGGCTCCTTGGCCGTGAAGCTGAGGGTGACGGTGTCCCCTTCCACGGCACGGCCTCCCACATCTCCCCCGGAGGAGGTGATCTTCGCCGTCGAGATGCTGGACGCGGCCGGAGCAGTATGCGAGCCGAACAGGCGCAGCTCGGCGATGTTAATCCAATCCGTGTTGGCGACCTTCAGGTACCTGTAGGGCGTCACTGCGGTGCCAGCCGGTCGCTTCAAGAGTTGCCAGTCGAGCGTGGCCTTCGCGTTGTAGCTGACCGGTTTCCAGGTCGCCAGATCGTTCGAGCCCTCGAGGTGAAGGTTCGAGGCGCGACCCGAGCCCCAGCTGTCCTGCCTGACAAGGAGCTCGGCGTGGTCAAGGGCGAGCGATCCCCCGTCACCGAAGTCTAAAATGACGTAGTACTTTCCACCGACCGGGCCGACGTCGCTGAAGGTTGCGGCGTTGGTGTCGAACATGTTGTTCACCCAAGTCTGCTTCGACGGCTCGGGCTCCCCGCTCGTCGACACGATCGTCGCCAGACTCGTGGGCGCCGTAATCAGTCCGGTTGTGTCGGACAGGAACAGGCGAGACTGATCCGTGGTCAGTTGCAAAGGATCCGCGACTTGCCCTGCCGCAGTCTTGTAGGTGACTTTGAAGGAGATGTACGACCCGGGGATCACATCAGAAGGAACGGTCGCCGTCGCCTTCCATGAGGTGCCCGCGCCGGTGATCTCCGCAGGCGCCCCCTGAATGGTGCCCTCCACGTCGGTGATGGGTTCCGTGGTCGCGAAGGTGAGGGCGACGACATCACCGGTGGCGGCGATCCCTGCGATGGGGTTGTTCGAGGTGATCGACGCGGTCGTGACGCGGTTGACCGATTCGACGCGTTCGCCGTGGATGCGGAACTCGCCAATACTGAAAATGCCCGGGAAGTTCGGATCCGTGGCTACCCCCGGTTCGTCGACCTGCACCTTGATCAATCGGTACGCGGTATCCGCCTGGGAGGGACCAACAGGCAGCGTCTCGCGATCGTTCGTGTTGGTCGTCATCCGGGTGGTCAGCTTCGTCCAGGTCGTCCCGTCATTCGAGCCATACACGTTCGTGCCCTGGGAGCGGTTCCCGAAGGTCTGGCGCGCCTGCAACTCGAAGGCGTCCGCTTTCACCCGATATCCGGGGCCGAAATCGAAAGTGAACGAGGGGACCGTGAGGTCACCCGCGAACGTCGTGTTGTCGTCGTCCGCCAGCGTCGCGGCAAGGTTTGCATCCAGGGTAGACGTCGACACCGCCAGGTAGTCGAGTGTGCCGTCGCCGAGGAGCGGGGTGAGGGGCTCGAGTCCGCGAACCGCGTTCTGCACCTTCACAAGAGCGTCAGCGAAGGAACGGTAGCTTCCGGTCTTCACGAGCTTTTGAGCAGCTTCGACCGCGGTGTCGTACGCGGATCGACTGACGCTCGTGTATGTCACCGTCGTGTCGTAGCCGTCCTTCGCGAGGGCCAACGCGCCGGCGCGGTCCTGGGCGATGCGGATCGTGACAGCGAGAGCCGTGGCGGTGGCGCCGTCATCGGCCTGCACGACTGCAACCGTGTCGCCACCCTGCTTGGCGCGGGGGATCCAAGTGAGGCGGCCGGCACTGCTGTCCACGACCAGGCCATTGGGAGCGACGGGGGTGCTATAGGTCAGCGTCTCACCAGTGCCTTCGTTGTCGGCGGCGAGGTCAGCATCCAGTGGTTGTCCCACGACACCGATCAGTGTGGTGGTGCTGCCTTGCGGGAAACGAGGTGGGGTGACCTCCGTGGAGGCGTCGGCGTCGAGGTAATCGAGGTCGACAGACGTGTTGGTTCCGCTGAGGGTGAGGAAGACGATGTTGTTGTCCCCCATCACCGCCTTCGGAATAACACTGGTGTCCATGTCGTAAGTGACGTAGCGCCACTGACCCCCGGTGTTGGGGACCGTGAAGCGGTGGTACGGCTCCGATTCGCGCTGACTACTGACGCTGAGGGTGGACGTCTCGGTCGTGCGTACCCGAAGAGCGACCGGGCTGAACCCGTCGCGGGGGCCGTAGAGAAGGTTGCGGACGGCGATGGTCGTGTCCTTATTCTTCTTCACGCTCGCCCGCAGGAAAGCTTGGTCTCCTTCACGAAGAACTGAGGCCTTGCCCGCGATCACCGCTCCCTTGGCCTCGAACTGCAGGTTCTGGTCAGCGGCGGGGACACTTTCTCCCTTCGCGGCGACTGGAATGGAAAGCCAATAGTCATCGCCGGGGATGCTGCCGCCCCAGAAGCTGTACAGCCCGTCGTCGGCGATCTTCGTGCCGATCTCGTGGCTCGTCCAGTTGTAGAAGTAGGCCCCGTCGCGCTGCTCGAACTGCTTAGCGACGTAGGGGGCGACGTCTGCGACATTCACGCGTTCGTCGTAGGTGTAGATGTGGTACAGCTCGTTCAGAGCGTCCGGGCCGCGGCCCCGGTACGACTGGGCGAGCCGTCCACCCTGGTCGGTGATGTCGATCCAAGGCACGTCGTAGCCCATAGTGAAGCCCACGAACGCGTTCGCCCCCTTCAAGAGCCGGTCGCTGAGGAACCGGTAAGGAGTGACAGCGCCCTTCTTCGTCGACGGGACCCCGGTCTTCGGGTCAAGCTTGGTGCCCTGGGTGTCGACCATGCGTGCCAGCGCCGTGAGCGTGAGCACATCATCGGCAGCGTGCGCCTGGTCGCGGCCCATTTCCACGTGCTGGACGAAAGACTTGTTGAACGGGTTCAGCGGGTCGTTCTTGTCGATGAGACGGAACATCGCTGCCACGGAACCGTTCACATCCTGATCCGGGTGGCTCGCGTTGACGGTGAACCACTCGACCCGCTCGTTGTAGCGGGCTTGATTGTTCGTGAAAATCGCCCCCGACATCGATGCGAGCATCGGCAGCGTGCCCTGGTTCATGTACCAGGCGTTGCTGTAGGCGAACGTCGCGGTGACCGGCTCGATGAAGTTCTCCGTGAAGTCATCTGTATCTTGCCCCGTCCACTCCAGCGGGTAGCCACCGCCACCGTCGACGACCGATGTGTAGCGGAGGAGCTCGGCCGCCTGAATCAGACGGTATGCCCCGCCACCTATCTTGATCTGCGCGTCCGGGTAGAACTCGTACTTCTCCGGATCCATGTGGCTCCAGATACGCACGATCTTCAGCGCGTTCTCGCGGTACACCGGGTCGCCAGTGAGGAAGTACAGCAGCGCCTGCGTCTGCGCGCCGGCGCCGTCAGCATCCAGGCGCGAGTTCATTCCGGCGTCCGCGAAAGCGTCAGACAGCGGCACTCCGTCCCCAGCACCCTGATTCGTCGATGTCAGTGTGCGGCTGGCGTATTTCGTGGCTTTCATCGCATTGAAGAAGCTCGCCCACGGGTCAGCACCGGCCAACAGTTGGGTACGGGTGGCCTCCAACGCATCGGCGGTGATGCCGATACCGGGGTGGGTGAACCCCGCTTCCGTCACGCGCTCGATCGCGACCTCTGCCGTCACAGGAACGTCCGTGACGGCTGCAGCGGGTTGGACGGGGATCAGCGATCCAACCGCAAGGGCAAGAGCGGTCGCGACGGTGGCCACAACTGGCCGTCGACGCGGGTGCTGTGTTATTGACACGTCCTTCTCCTCCGTGAGAGTGCGCGTGGCGCGGATCGTTCAGCGCCGTCATTGCGGATAACGCTATCCGCTCTGCCAGTGTGCCCAACGCGAGACCTGAGGTCAACCAGTCCGCAGAAAATCTCGGCGCGGGAAACGAACAGCCGAGGAGGGCCCCAGAACCGTCTCAGCGTTGGCGCGGATATGGGGGCCGAGCATGGATGTCATCCAAACACTCGCCCAGATCAGGTACGTCTATCCCGGAAGCTTCGAGCGTTAGGCGTCATGCAGGCTTTGCCAACCGGCGAGATCCACGACTTTGTTCGCCGTCGTACCTCAGACAACGGGTGTGCTCTCGGATAACGTTTGCCGAGGGGCTACTCTGAACCCCGTGACCTCTCGACTCCTCAACCCCGTTATCCGCGGATTCAACCCCGATCCGTCGATCCTGCGAGTGGGGGACGACTACTACATTGCGACGAGCACCTTCGAGTACCATCCCGCCGTCCGCCTACATCACTCGACCAACCTTCAGGAGTGGGAGGTCATCGGCCATGCACTCGATGAGGGCTTCGACCTCCGCGGGGTACCGGATTCCGGCGGAGTGTGGGCCCCCAGTCTGACGCACTCTGAGGGTCAGTTCTGGCTCGCATACTCCGTCGTTCGGTCGATGGATGGCGATGACCTCGACATCGACAACTACCTGGTCACGGGAGCGTCAATCGACGGCCCTTGGAGCGCACCCATCTACCTCGGATCCCGAGGATTCGACTTCTCCTTCTTCCAGGACTCTGACGGCACCCACTGGATCGTCGGGGTGCAGTGGGATCAACGCTCCGACGTCTCGTCCTTCGCCGGCATCGTCATCGAACAGTACTTCCCCGACGAAAAACGGACGAGTGGGCACGCAGAGCTCCTCTTCCAGGACACGGAACTTGTCGAGGGGCCGAATCTTTACCAGGTCGACGGGTGGTATTACCTCCTTCTCGCGGAAGGTGGGACCGGATGGAACCACGGCATCACCACCGCACGCTCGCGCTCGCGCTTCGGCCCGTATGAGCGCGACCCTCTCCCCGCAGTACTCACCTCTCGAGATGCACCCGGTGAAGCCCTCCAAAAAGCAGGGCATGGTGAGCTCGTCCGGACAGCCAACGGCGACTGGTGGCTTGTGCACCTGGCAAGCCGCCCCGTCCTCCATCAAGGGGAGAGGTACTCCACCCTGGGTCGCGAAACTTGCCTCCAACGCGTCGTCTTCGATGCGGAAGGATGGTTGCGCCTGCAACAGGGCGGCCACCATGCCGCAACAAGCGTCGAACTTGATTCCACGTTCCCTGAGCGCGACCCTTCCCTCTCCCCCGCCGACGACTTTCGTGAGGAGTTCCTCTCCACCGCGCTCGACAGTCGCTCCTGGTCAACGCTCCGCACGTCGCTGCCTCCCAAGACCCTCGACCTGACCTCCCGCCCCGGCTGGCTTCGCATGCGCGGCGGTCACTCCCCCGCGTCGGTTTTCGACCAGTCGATGGTGCTGACCCCAGTGCGAGAGCACTTGGCCGCCATCGAGCTCCACGTCGATGCATCACCCCGAAGCCCTCGCGAGATGGCCGGCCTGATTCTTTGGTACGACCGAAACGGGTGGATCTGGCTCCACGTCACGGGTGACTCACACAGTGGCCGGTATGTCATCGTCACGCAGCGCGATGGCGCGGCCACGACGTCCTCCCACCCAGTACCGGCACCTGAGGGACCACTCACCCTTGGCGCATTGATCGCCGGACCGACCGTCACCTTCCAGGTGAACGATCGACCCCTCGACGGCACTTATCCGGTATGGACCCTGTCGGACGACCACGGGGCAAAGTTGCGCTTCACCGGGTTACACGCGGGTGCTCGAACCGACGACCTCGACGGGCGCGGATGGTCAGCCGACCTCACGAACTTCTCTGTCCGTTACCAGAGAGCGGAGACCGCCTGACGTTTGCACCCAGGGAAGGCGCGACACATGCGGTGGTGCGATCGCCCCCTGCGTCCATCAGTCGCCTGACGGCCTTCGCTTCGGACGCATGTCTCCGGTGGCGGGCGGGGCGAGGCGTGGACTCCCGGGCCCCTTCACTAGTGCGTCGTATCGGGCCCGCGCGATCTCGACGCGGCTGCCTCGCGGCTCTGTGACGGAGATGACTCTCGGATCCCAGCTGTCGCGCACTACGGGAATCGACTCGGTTTGCAGGATTGCAGCCGCCTGAATGCATGCTCCCCTTGCTGTCGCCTCAGGGACATCCTTGGTGAGGAGGGGCGCCCCAAGGATGTCGCTGAGCAGTTGGCGGTAAGCCGGCGACTTTGCCCCTCCTCCCACGACTGTGACTGTGCCGTCGGCTGGAGCGCCAGCGTTACGGATCGCCTCGTGTCCCGCGACGAGCCCAAATAGCACGCCCTCGTATGCGGATCGGGCTATGTCTTCCCGAGTAGTCGACGTGGATAGACCGCCGAGGAGACCCGTAGCGTCGGGTCGGTTCGGAGTACGCTCCCCATCCAAGAACGCCATGAACACGGGACGCTCATCCTTGTCTGGCGCATGGAGCGCGAGCTCCGAGAGCTGTTCGAGATCGACGTCGAGCCACCGGCCGACCGCGTCGGTGACCTTGGTCGAGTTCAGAGTCGACACCAGTGGCAGGAACCCGCCGGCGGCGTCTGCAACGCCGTCGACGAGACCGAGGTGATCGAAGACCGGAGTGCGCGACTCAGTGAGAACAACTCCCGACGTTCCCAGACTGTAGAGAACGTCGCCCTCTCGCGTCCCGATTCCCAGGGCACCGGCGTGCTGATCTCCTGCTCCGGGTCCGACGATCACGGCGCGTGAAAGACCGAGGCGGTCGGCGACACGAGGCCGAATGAGACCTGCGGCCTGTGCGGGTCCGAGAACCTCCGGCAGGAGCACATCCCATGCCACCTCATCGGAAACGTACCGTGAGAGCAGATCAAACCGCCAGGCAGATTCGTGCGCGGCGTAGTAACCAGTCCCCGAGGCATCGGAACGATCCGTCACTGTACGCCCGGTCAGCCGGAACGTCAGGTAGTCGTGCGGGACGAGAACATGTCGAGTTGCGCTGAGTAGCGAAGGTTCGTGTTGCGCCATCCATGCAAGTTTGGTGATGGTAAACGCGGCCGTCGGGACGGAACCGATTGAATCGGCCCACGTCGCGGCACCGAGGTGCGTCACCATCTCTCGAGCTTGGGGGGCTGATTCGGTGTCGTTCCAGAGCTTCGCTGAACGCAACGGCTGCCCGTTCGCGTCGAGCATGACCAAACCGTGACATTGAGCGGCGACGCTGATCGCGCGTATCTCATGAGCCGGGAGGGCCGCGTTACTCACGGCTCGACCTAACGCCAACTCGAATGCGTTCCACCAGTCATCCGGGTGTTGCTCACTCACCGGGGGGAACGTGACGGGATGGGGCGCCCTCCCGGAACCTCGTAGTTCGCCAGTGTCGGCGTCGCGGAGTTCGACGGTGCAGGACTGGGTGGAACTGTCCACCCCGGCGACGATGCTCATGGGAGTATCTTGTCCCGATTCAGGCGGACGGGGACGTGTTGAGGCTGTCCAGCGGTTCTGGCAGGTCGGTGATGAGCCCGACCGCCCCCGCAGGGTGTGTCTCGAGTACCTGGTCCCAGCCGTAACCGCGACGGCGCATGAGGACGTTGGCGAGGGCATCTCCCCACACCGATGTTACGAGGGTGCTTCCCATCGCGATGACTCCCCCGGGGTCGCCGTCACCTACGGTGGTGAGAACGACGGTGAGGTCGGCGAGTCGGCCGAGGGTGGATTCCGGGTCTGCGGTGATGGCGACTACCTTCACGGAGCGGCGCTGCGCTCGCGTGGAGAAATCATTGATTTCGCTCGATTCGCCGCCGCGGGATATGGAGATGAGCACGTCGCCGGGAGCGAGTGCGCCCATCGTGCCATGCAGGGCGTCCATGGGGTGGATGAAGGTCGAGGGTGTTCCACACACCGCCAGCAGATGTGCCATCCGCCGCGCTACGGCTCCCGATGTTCCCGCTCCGGTCACGAATACCTTGCCATTGCAGTGTTCGAGGAGATCAACAACAGCGATGAAGGATTCGTCGATCTGGTCGGCCACGGCCGAGACCGCTGCCCCCTCGTTGCGTACAACCAGGCGCGCGGCCTCGAGCATCGTGAAGTCGATGGACATGGTGAAGGTCCTTTCGTCAGGCCGCGTTCCACGCGGCATGTCGTAGTGAGGCGGGGGTAAGAGAGTCGGGATCCAGGACAGTGCCGTCTGCAGTGCCGTTACTCATAACGAGTACGTCGTCGGAGACCTCGCAGATCTCTTCTTCTTCGCTGGATACGACAATGACCGTGAGGCCGTTTTCGTGCGCGAGTCGACGCACCATTTGGTGGATGTCTGCCTTAACGCCGAGGTCGACTCCTTTTGTAGGCTCGTCCAGGAGCAGAATCTTCGGGTCTTGCGCCAGCGCGCGGGCAAGCAACACCTTTTGCTGATTGCCGCCCGAGAGGCGCTCGATAGGTCCGGAGCGGTTCCCTTTCACCTTAAGCTGGTCCATGTACTCCGTGGCGATCTCTCTGACCCGGGAGCGGTCCAGCTTCCCCCATCGGTACGCTCGGCGAAGCACGGGCAGCATGGCGTTGAGGGACGAGTCGAGCTGCGGGATGATGCCATCAACTTTGCGTTCTTCTGTGACGTAGACCACGCCGGCTTTCATCGCATGATGCGGCCCTCGGGGGGCAAAAGGTTTCCCGAAGACAGTAATGCTCCCGTCCTTGATCGGGTCTAAACCGACCAGGGTGCGCAGCAATTCCGTGCGTCCGGCGCCGACAAGACCGTAAATTCCAAGAACGCGGCCTTCGTGTGCCCGCAGCGTGACGTCGGAGAGAGCGCTGGTGCGTAGTCCCTCGACGTACACGGTGATCTTGTTGGTCGATTGCTCCGCCAACTCTGGTTTGCGGGCAGATCGCCCCACAAGCTGCACTGCGTCCTCGCCGGCGATGGCAGTCACGACGTCTTGACGCGAAACTTCCTTCACGTCCGCATCGATACGCACCCCGCCATCTACGAGAGCGACAACCCGCGATGCCACCGCGTACAGCTCCTCCAGCTTATGGTCGACCAGCACGATGCCAATCCCACGGGAGGAGAGCGTTTTCACGATCTCGAGGAATCGATCGACTTGGGAACCTTCGAGGCTTGTCGTCGGCTCGTCCAGGAGAAGAAACCGGGCGTTTCGGTGAGTTGCGATCGCGATCTCGAGCAGCTGCCGGGTGGCGACCGGATAGCTTCCGACCTTCGCGTCGGGGTCGACATCAAGTCCGAACTCCTCCGTCAGCGCACGCGTCCGCTCACGCATCTGGTCTTTGTTGAGGATCCCACTTCGGGTGCGCTCGTGTCCGAGAAAGGCGTTTTGCGTGACGGTGAGGTTGGGAAGTAGCGACAGCTCCTGGTAGACGGTCGCGATTCCTGCCTGTAGCGCGTCGATCGGCGAGCCCAGGCTTTTTCGCTCACCGTCGAGGAGGATCGCTCCGGACACGGGTTTGATCGCGCCGGATATGACGCGCATCAACGTGGACTTCCCCGCCCCGTTGTGGCCGACCAGTCCCACGACTTCGCCGGGGCGGACGGCGATGGACACGCCTTTCAGCACCGTCACGCCCGAGTAGCTCATGACGACGTCCTGGACTTCCAGGCCGGATCCGGCCACACCGTCCATTGCGGCACCGGTCGCCGCGTCCATCGCCGCCATGTCAGCCGACCTCGCCGGGTGCGGGCGTGTCGCCCGAGACGAACATCTTCAGGGGGAGCAGGATCTCCGGCTCGGGCGTGTCACCGTCGACCCATCCGCGGATCTGGTCGATGACCTGCTTCCCGTACGACTCGGGTTCCTGCGCGACGCAACCTTTGTACTGACCAGCAAGAGGTTCTTCGGAGGCGCAGAAACCGTAGAGGCTCACGTTCGGGTGCCCCTCGAGCCCCTGCAGGGCACCGTACGTTCCGGGGCCTGTGCTGGCGAACACGACATTGATGTCGGGGTTGCCGCTGAGCATCTCGGTGGTGGCCGCGAGGCTGTCGTCGGGCTTGACGTTGCCGTCGACCTTCGCGACGACGGATGCGTTCGCGTTGGCGGCGATGCCCTCCTCGAAACCTTCGTCTCGCTGGACGGTGGGGACCTCATCCGGCTCGGTGACGAATCCGATGTTCAAGGCTGTGTCGGCTCCGAGGTCGGCGAGTACCTGCTCGGCCATCTGCCGCCCTCCGGCACTGTTGTCTGCGCCGAGGTACTGCACGATTGATGCTCCCTGGGCTTCGAGCGCTTCGGGAGAGACGGTCACGTTGACGGTGAACACGGGCACGCCCGCGTCATTGGCCGCCTTCACGATCGCCGCGGCGGGTTCGGATTTCACCGCATTCAGGGCGAGGGCGCACGGCTTCTTCTGCAGCATCGACTGCACCTGCGACAGTTGTGCTGCGTCGTCGTCGTTGGCGACCTGCACCTCGACCTTGAACCCGTTCTTGGTGCCCTGTTCTTCGAACCCCTGCTTCATCGCGACGTAGTACGGGTTGGTGAGGTTCGGAAGCGCAACCGCAATGTACGGGGTGTCGTCATCGCAGGATGCGGGCCGAGGGATCGAACCGTCGGATGCGGTGGGGGCGGTGCCGGTACCGGTGTCGATGGCGCCGGCACACCCGGTCAGCAGCAGCAGAATGCCCGCTGCGGCTGCGGTCAGTGAAATGCGTCGTTGCATGATTGCTCCTTGGTGGAATGGGTTGAAGGCGGCCTTGGGTAGAGGAGAAACGGCGAGTCGGCCTGGTCTCGCCGCGGCGCTTAGCGAGGTTCTCGCGGCGTTCGTGCCGGGGGGTCCGATGTAACTCCGGCCGGAGGACCGGCAGTGGCTACGACGGGAGCGACGGGTCGGGAGCCTGAGGGCTGCCCTGATGAGCCGCGCAGCCGGGAGAAGATGGTGGCGAAGGACAGCTGGCGGCGGTGGGTGTCGATAATCACTCCGCCGAGGATGATGAGACCGATCACCAGGGGCTGCCAGTAGCTCTGCACTCCGATGACGTTCATACCGTTGGACACGGTCGCGATGAGAACTGCGCCGAGGAGCGCACCGCTGATCGAGCCGATGCCCCCGAACAGGCTGACGCCTCCCACGACGGCCGCTGCGATCGAGTAGAACAACTCGTTGCCCGAGCCCGCGCTGGGATAGCCGACCATCAGACGGCTCGTGACGATCAGACCACCCATTGCCGCACACAGTCCACTGAGCGCGTAGGCGAGCAGGATGACGCGCCCACTGTTCACTCCGGCGAGTCGGCTGGTTTCGGCGTTGCCGCCTACCGCGTAGATATGCACGCCGGTCGCGGTGAAGCGCAGAACGAAACCGAAGATGATTGCGGCCACAGCGACGAGGATCACGGGCATCGGAATGCCGAAGACAGACCCCCGACCGATGATGGCGAAGAAGGGATCGGCGACATTCACGGAGCTCGCACCGGTGAGGATGAGCGGGATGCTCGCCGCCACTCCGAAGGTGGCGAAGGTGACGATGAACGGGGGCAGCTTCAAGTAGTAGATGAGCCCCCCGTTGATCGCCCCCACGAGCAGCCCTGTCGCGATCGCGATCAGGACTGCCGCCCACCAGGGAAGGCCGCCGCTCATCGCGAGGGCGGCGATCATTCCTGTCAGCGCCACGTTGGAGCCGGTGGACAGATCGATCCCGCCCGTCAGAAGCACGAAAGTCTGCCCGAGGGCCAGGAACGCGATCACCGCGCCGTTGAGCAGGAGCACCTGCGCGTTCTCGAGCGTGCGGAAGTTCGGCGAAAGGAAGCTGAACGCGACCACGACCAGTACCAGCACGGCCGCAATCCCCACCTCATTGGGCACTCGTCTGCGCATCGTCTCTGCCTCCTTGCAGCCAACTTGGCTTAATTCGCTCATTTGAGCATTTTTTATGCCCATGTGTGCAATAGTAGACTCGCGCTGGTGATTGCGCAACTGATTCGAAGGGAGTGTGCCGGTGGCACGCACACGATCGGCCCAATCTGCGGAACTCACGGTTGAGGAACGCAGTCGCCTGCTCGCGGTCGCGCGCCGGTATTACCTGGAGGACCGCAGCAAGACTGAGATCGCTGCTGAACTCGACATCTCACGCTTCAAGGTTGCGCGAATGCTGGAACTCGCTCGTGCGCAAGAACTCGTCACCATCACCTTGAATGACGACGGCGCGGTGGCTTGGGACCTGTCTCAGCAACTCGCGGAGCACCTGAACCTGAAAGAGGCGGTCGTCGTCCACGCGAACGGCGACACAGAGCGCGTCCGCAACCGCGTGGCTATGGCGGGTGCGGAGCTCCTTAGCTCCACGCTGCGCGACGGTGAGGTGCTCGGCCTGGCATGGGGACGCACGCTCAGCGCGCTGACCACTGCCCTGCCCCGCCTCCCCAAGATGTCCATCGTCCAGCTCACAGGTGCCGCGGGCTCGGATCTGGGTCAGTCGCCCGTCGAACTGGTTCGTCTCATGGCGCACAACTCAGGCGGATCAGCGCACCCGATCTTCGCCCCGCTCGTGGTCGAGACCGCAGAAACGGCCCGCGCTCTCCGGCAGCAGGCTGATATCGCCAGAGCGATCGCCATGTTCGCCGACGTCACAACAGCGCTCGTATCCGTCGGTTCCTGGAACCCGCCGGACTCGCAGCTCTACGACTTCCTCCCGTCTGCGGCGCGAGATGATCTGATGGCGCGAGGAGTCGTCGCCGAAGTATCAGCGACGCTTCTCTCCGCGGACGGGGAGGCCATCGCGGAGGACTTCGCCGACCGGACGATCGCCGTCACTTCCTCGCAACTGAGGGCAATCCCCCGCGTTCTGGCCGTCGCCGCCGGGGAGAGAAAAGCCGGTGCTGTTGTAGCCGTGGCACGTGCCCGTTTGATCACGGGGTTGGTGACAGATCACTCCCTCGCCGCGCAAGCGCTCACTCATCCTCCCGTTCGCCGCTCCGAGGGCTCGTGACGATGAGAGTGGCAGGCTCACTCTGGTCGGTTCCCCCCGCCAAGGTTCGGAGTGAGGCGTCGCGGCTTGTCACCGCTGGGCTCGGCGTATGGCATTGGGATCGCGCCGACGGGTCATTGGGCCCCGCCGGCGGATTTACTGCTCGGGACGCCCACGAAATCACTGCAAGCACTGGGGCGCGCTCAGAAGCACATCTAATGCTCGCCGACCCACGGCCCGAACTCGACGACTGGCTGGCTTTCTCGGAGTTGGTGATCGTGCACGTGGAGAGCACCTATTGGCGAGAATCGGTCGACCACATACGCACATCGGGCGCGCGTGCGGGCATCGCCATCGGCCCAGACAGTGAGCTTCCGCAAGGACTCGACGCTGACCTCGCGGTCCTCATCATGACCGTCGCCCCAGGCAACGCGGGGACCGGTTTCCGAACAGACAGGCTCCCGCTCCTCGAGCTTGCGCGTCGCCAACCGCTGCGAGGAGTGGACGGGAGTGTCGACGGCGAACGGAGTCGAAGCGCGCGCGCACACGGCGCGAACTGGGTCGTCAGCGGAACAGCACTCACAACCGCGAAAGACCCGAGCGCCTGGCTAAACGCGCTCAGATCCCTACCCAGCCGCGTTTCCGAGACTGACGGTTGACCTAGGCTGCATCTCTGAAACGCGGTGGATCAGTATCCTGGTTGGGCGCGACTACTGCGGCTCCGCTAGGGCGTGTCTCCTAAATGGTGGGCGTGGTCTGAGAGTGTTGTCGGGTGAGTCGTTTCGTGTTGTTGTCGGATGCCCAGTGGGCGTCGATCTCCGATCTCATGCCCGGCCCCACGGGGCGTAAGG